>JAKEEX010000347.1 GCA_022616315.1 Myxococcaceae bacterium | reverse complement strand
GTGGTCCAGGCGCCGGTGCGCGGGTGCTCCCACACGATCTTGGTGTGGGCATCGTCCTCCACTTGGAGCGTGAACGGCTCGTCCTGCAGCGTGCGCTGCGGGTAGCGCGTGGCCATCTCGAGACTTTCGACGCGGATGGGGCGCGCCCCCGGCTCCATGCCCAACAGGTACCAGAGCGTGGCGATGCCGTGCGAGCCGTAGTCCATCACCGCGCCGCCCCCGGCGATCTCGGCGGTGGCCTGCCACTTCAGCACGGTGCGGGCGTGGGGCTGCGAGCCGCGCGTGAGCCAGACGGTGTGCACGTCGCCGACGGCGCCGCCTTCGAGCAGGCGGCGGATCTGGGTGTAGCGCGTGTCCCAGAGATTATCGTCGTTGAGCTGGAAGAGCACGCCGTGCCGCTCGGCCGCCTCGCGCATGCGCTCGGCCTCCAGCCAGGTGCGGGCGCTGGGCTTCTCGACCATGGAGTGCACCCCGGCCGCGGACGCCTCGAGCACGCAGCCCAATCGCGCCTGGGGCGTGGTGCAGACATCCACCACGTCCACCGCCTCCAGCAGCGCCGCGCTGCTGGGGTGCACCGTCAGCTCCTGGAGGTTGGCCTCGGCCGCGGCGCGCTCGGCGGCACTCGCGGCGGGGTCCCGCAGCTTCTCCTCGAGCATCTTGCGGAAGCGCTGGTAGGTCGATTCGGCGCGCTCCGAGTCCGGGTCGTACATGCCCACCAGGTGGCCCGTGCCGAGCGATCGTACGTACGCGAAGCGATGGGCGCCGTTGAATATCCGCCCGCATCCGAGCACGCCCACCCGCAGGATGCCGTCGCCTTGCTTCATTCCCGTCTTGTCCTCGCCGTCTTGCTCGCCCTCGCGCTACCTACCGCCCAGGTGGTCTGTCGCGTTCGTCCAATGCAGTCCGCACGCACTGGCTGTGCGCAAGAGTCCTGATTGGTCCACAGGCCGTGTCCCCTCTCCCAGCGGGAGAGGGTTAGGGTGAGGGCCTCTGTCCAGGGCACTCCGTGCTGCCCGGTTGTGGGGTCGATAGTATACGATCCGAGTGTGAAGGTTCGGGCCC
>JAKEEX010000346.1 GCA_022616315.1 Myxococcaceae bacterium | reverse complement strand
CCGGTGGGTCGGTCCGAGCTCGAGGCGAGCACCTCCGCCTTGATGCTCCGCCGCATGTCCGTCACCTCCTCGGGGCGCTCGTCGATGAGGACCACCATGACGTGCACCTCGGGGTGGTTCTGGATGACCGCCTGGGCGATGCGCTGGAGCATGATGGTCTTGCCCGTCTTGGGCGGCGCCACGATGAGTCCGCGCGTCCCCTTGCCAATGGGCGCGATGAGGTCCAGCACGCGCGTCACCATCTCGCGGGCGCCCGCCTCCACCTTGATGCGGTCGATGGGGTCGATGGAGGTGAGGTCCGCGAAGTGGGGGAGGCGACCCACGCGGTCCAGCGGCACGCCGTCCGCGGTCTCCACACGCTGCACCGTGCCCTTGTGTCCCTTCATCTGTGCGAGCGCCGTGACGTACTGCCCCTGACGTAGACGCAGCTTCTGCACGAGATTCTTCGGCAGCTCCGCATCGTCCGGCGAGGGCAGGAGGGACTTCTTGAGCTGCCGCAGATACGCGTTGGGGCCCTTCGCCTCGGTGTCGAGGACGCCCTCCACGGGCTGAAGCTGCGGCTCTGCCCGCGGGGGACGTGGCTGCGCCTGCTGCTGCTGCGGACGCGGCTGCGCACCCGGCTGCTGCTGCTGCACCGGCTGCTGGCGCTGCTGGTAGGCCTGGAGCTCCTCGGGCGTGAGGAGCACCTGGACGGGCTGGCCGCCAGGGCCTGGCTGCATGCGGTAGGCCTGGCCCTCCGGAGTGAAGAACACCTGTGCGCCCTTGCGGCGCCGACGCCGGCGACGCTTGCGGCCACCGGGCTGACCGGGCGCAGCGCCGGGCTGCTGTCCACCCGGGGCGGCCTGGCCTGCAGGTGCCTCGTCCTCACCTTCGTCTTCGCCCTCGTCGCCCTCGTCCTCGGGCGGTTCGGGCGGGCGGGCGTTGGCGGGAGGCTGCTCGGAGGGGTCGCGGACTTCAGTGGGGTCTGTCATGCGAGCTCATCGCCACAGGGAGGGGGGCCTTCGGGCGGCCGTGCCCTCGCTGGCTGCTTCCAGTTGTGGGACCAGAGCCCCGACGCGGGGTTCGCCCCGGATGCAACGTCCTCCCACGAGGGGAGCGCAGGTACCGGGGCGGCCGAACCGCCGGGCTCCAGATGGGCCACGGCGACGGACGCCGCCAGTGGACCCGGGATACACCCTAGCAGGAACAGAGGCCGGGCAGCGCAGATTTCGCCGCCACGGGAGGTCCCTGTCCGGCAGGCATCAGCGGGTTGCCTCCGTGCGCAACCGCAGGAGGCCCTCCTGAGCCACGGAGGCCACGAGGCGTCCGTCGCGGGTGAAAATGTGCCCACGCGTCAGGCCACGTGCGTTGCCGGACCACGGGCTCTCCATGGAGTAGAGCAGCCAGTCGTTCACGCGCAGATCGCCGTGGAACCACAGCGCGTGGTCCAGACTGGCGGCCTGGATGTCGCGCTGGAAGACGGTGGCTCCGTGCGGCAGCAGCGCCGTGGAGATGAGGTGGAAGTCGGAGGCATAGGCGAGCACGTACTTGTGCACCTGCGGGTCCTCCGGCATGGGGCCGTCCGCGCGGAACCACACGTACTTCACAGGCTCGCGACGCTCGGGCTTGAACAGGTCCACCTGGGTCACGGGGCGAATCTCGATGGGCTTGTCGACCAGGAGCTTCTCCCGGACGCGCTCAGGGATGAGGTGCGCGGAGCGACGCCAGACCTCGAGGTCGGTGGGGAAGTCCTCCGGCCCTGGCACTTCGGGCATCTTCACCGCGTGATTGAAGCCAGGCTCGTCGCCCTGAAAGGACGCCATCACCGTGAAGATGGGCTGACCTTTCTGGATGGCCACGACGCGCCGGGTGGTGAAGCTGCCGCCGTCACGCACGCGGTCCACGGTGTAGACCACGGGCAACGTCGCATCGCCCGGGCGCAGGAAGTAGCCGTGCAGCGAGTGCACGTGCCTCTCCGGCTCCACCGTCTGGCTCGCCGCGGAAAGGGACTGGCCGAGCACCTGGCCCCCGAAGAGCTGACGGAAGCCGAGGTCCTGGCTCCGACCGCGGAACAGGTTCTCCTCGATGGGCTCCAGCTTGAGGAGCGACAGCAGATCCTCCAGGACGCGACTCATCCGATTCCCTCTCGTGCGGGGCGGCCCAGGCTCGGGGGCCGCGGCCACTGCGACGGCCCGCACCATGGAGAATGGGCCTTGGCGACGCCAGGAATTCGTCGGGCGCTGGGCGAGCTGGCGCGTGGAGGCCGGCCGCTCACCCGGCGGGGGTGCGCACGAACGGAGGCGGCCCCCGCATGGACCGTCACCGCACCTCGAGCCTGAACGGCAGCATCGCCTTGACACCCGGCTCCGCGAGGTGGAGCGCGGAGAGACCCAGCTCGCGAGCCAGCTGGCGTAGCGGCTCCGGGATCGAGTCCCGTGTCTCCGGCAGGAGCGCACCCGCGAGCTGCGCTGCCCCCAGTCCTGCGAGCACTCCGCCAGGGCCCGTCTCGAACACCGACAGCTCCACGGGCTCGTCCTCGGGAATCCCTGCACGGGTCCGCGCCGCCGCGACCGCCTGGGACAGCCCGCCCAGCGTGTCGACGAGTCCTCTCTCCTTCGCATCGAGCCCGCTCCACACCCGCCCGCGCGCCACCTCGTCCACCCGCGCCTTCTCCAGCTTCCGCGAGCGCGCGACCTCCGAGATGAAGTCGTCGTAGAAGGCGTCGATCCACGTCTGCGCCGCCGCCTTTGCCTTCGCGTCCCACGGCTCCCACGCGTCCAGCATGGTCGCCAGCGGCGCACGGCTGAAGGTCTCGCGGTTCACCTTGAGCTTCTTCCCGAGTCCCTCGAGGGCCGGCTTGAGCAGGAAGACGCCGATACTTCCGGTCACCGTCGTGGGCAGGGCGAAGATCTCGTCCGCACCCATGGAGACGTAGTACCCGCCAGACGCGGCCACGTCCCCCATGGATGCCACCACCGGCTTGCGCTTCTTCGCGTCCAGCACCGCCCGGTAGATCAAGTCCGAAGCGAGCCCGTCGCCACCGGGAGAGTCCACCCGCACGACGATGGCCTCCACGCCCGGGTCCTCCGCGGCCCGCTCGAGGGCTGCCACCACCGACTCTGCACCTGCAGTCTGCGCGAAACCGAGCGGGTCATTCTGGCTGCGCCCGCCGGTGATGTCTCCGATGACCGGAACGATCGCGATGCGGCGAGGAGCTCCCCAGCGGAGTCGGCGCTCGGCGAATGGGTCGTACGTGGT
>JAKEEX010000345.1 GCA_022616315.1 Myxococcaceae bacterium | reverse complement strand
GGCATGCAACAGCCCTCCTCCTCGAACGGGAGCCCCGGGCCCGTCCCGGTCGACAGTAGATGGCCCCCGTGCGATTCGGTCGCTCAGGTGGTGACGGTCAATCCGCGCGACAAGCCTGCCCGCGGGAAGACGTGGCGTGGTGGACGGAGACGTGCGACGCGGGCCGGGTCCACCCGTTGCTTGAATAGAGTGCTCCCTCGACGCGCGGCCGTCCCCTCCCGCCGCTGCTTCCCATGTCCATGCCGAGTAACCTCTCTCTCCTGCCCCTGCTCGCGGCGCTCCTCGGGGTCGCCTGCAAGAACGTCGCGTCCACTCCGACGCGGACAGCGGACGCATCCACCGCGACCGCCCCGGCAGCCGCCGCGGCCACGGCCCCGGTGGAAGGACTCTTCGACTTCGCGCTGATGGGGGACCAGCAGTACACGCCGCTGGAGGAGGCGGCGTTCGCGCGGATGATGGAGGAGCTGGACGGCGAGCGCGTGGAGTTCCTCGTCCACCTCGGCGACATCAAGGCGGCAATCCTTCCCTGCACGGACGGGCTGCTCGAGGCGCGGCGCGCGCAGTTCGACCGCTCGGCGCACCCGTTCGTCTTCCTGCCCGGGGACAACGAGTGGACGGACTGCCACTCCATGGGCGGGGACCCGCTCGAGCGCCTCCGCTTCCTGCGCACCCACTTCGCGCAAGGGGAGGAGAGCCTGGGGCGCAAGCGCGTGGCCCTGGTGCGCCAGCGGGAGCAGGGCTACCCGGAGAACGTGCGCTGGGAGCATGGGCGCGTCCTCTTCCTCGGGCTCAATGTTCCAGGCAGCAACAACGACGCGCGCATCCCGGAGGAGTCTCGAGCGCGCGACGTGGCGAACGCGGCCTGGCTGAAGGAGGGTTTCCGCGAGGCGAAGGCGAGAGGGCTGCGCGGTGTGCTCGTGGCGTTCCATGGCAACCCGGGCTTCCCGCCGGGAGACCGATGCCCCGGGCTGACGGGCGAGTACACCCACTACGCAGGCTGGCTCTCGGGCCTCGCACGCGAGGCGGCGGGCTTCGGTGGCCCGGTCGCGCTGGTGCACGGAGACACGCACTGCTTCCAGGTGGACCAGCCGCTGAAGGACCCTGCCACGGGACAGGTGCTCCGCAACGTCATGCGCGTGGAGGTGCCTGGAAGCCCGCAGACGGGCTGGGTGCGGGGCACCGTGGACCCTTCGAGCACAGCGCTCTTCCGCTTCACCGTCGCCGCGCCGCGGTGAGCGCTCCGACCCGGGCCCGCGCGCGATGACGCTCTTCCACCCGTTCCGCACGCTGTGGCGTCGGCTGCGAGGGAGGCCCGCGGCGGAGGTGGACTTCGCTCCGTGGCGTGAGCGTCTGGGTGGGACGCTCTCCGAGGAGGCGTTCACCGCGCTGATGGCGGAGGTGCTCGCGCAGCTCGCGGGCGTGCGCAGCGTGCGGGTCGTGGAGCCGCTCCTCCTGGAGGTGCGGACGAAGCGCCTCGAGCACACGTGCAGCCTCGCCGTCCCCTACAGCGAGCTGCCGGCGGGAGCGGATGCGCGCGAGGCCTCGCTGCGCTTCTTCCTCGGGAGCATGGAGGAGGCGCTTGCCGGGGACCGGCGGGGGCCGAGGACGGTGGACGTCCAGGCCATCGTGCCGCTCCTGTGGAGCCGCGCCGCGCTGGAGGAGTCGCCCCTCGAGTATCTGGTGCAAGAGCCCTTCGTCGCAGACCTCCACGTCGTCTACGCGATCGATCAGCCCCACAGCTTCAGCTACCTGCTTCCCGAGGAGCGCGAGCAGCTGGGGCTCGAGGGTGCCGCGCTCCGTGAGACGGCGGTGGCCAACCTCACACGCCT
>JAKEEX010000344.1 GCA_022616315.1 Myxococcaceae bacterium | reverse complement strand
GATGTACGTGTGCGGACCGACCGTCTACAACCGCGCGCACATCGGGAACTTCCGCACCTTCGTGGCCACGGACCTCCTGCGCCGCGCCCTCCGGTACAAGGGTTTCCGCGTGATGGAGGTCATGAACCTGACCGACGTCGAGGACCGCATCATCCGCTTCGCGGCGGAGGCCGGAACGGACCTGGAGAGCTTCACCGCTCCCCACATCCGCTCCTTCGAGGAAGACATGACTGCCCTGCGCATGGAGCGTCCAGAGGTGATGCCGAAGGCCACCGAGCACGTGCCCGAGATGGTGGAGCTGGTGGAGCGGCTCGGCGCCCGCGGGCACACCTACACCGTCGAGGGGAGCGTGTACTTCCGCATCGCCAGCTTCCCCGAGTACGGGCGCCTGTCCCGCCTCGATGTCACGGGAATCAAGGCGGGCGCGCGGGTGGACAGCGATCGCTACGAGAAGGAAGACGCCCGCGACTTCGCCCTCTGGAAGGCCAGGACGGACGAGGCGGAGTGGGCGCAGTGGGACGCTCCGTTCGGGCCCGGGCGCCCCGGCTGGCACCTCGAGTGCTCGGCCATGAGCATGAAGTACCTCGGCGAGACTTTCGACCTCCACTGCGGCGGCGTCGACCTGGTCTTTCCGCACCACGAGAACGAGATCGCGCAGAGCAGCGGGAGCACCGGGAAGCCGTTCGTCCGTCATTGGGCGCACACCCAGCACCTGCTCATCGAGAACGAGACGATGTCCAAGAGCAGGGGCAACGTCTTCACCATCCCGCAGATCGTGGAGCGCGGCCATCGGCCGGAGGCCGTCCGCTACCTGCTGTCGTCCTCGCACTACCGCAAGCTGTTCAACTTCACCTGGGAGGGCCTGGAGCAGGCCGCGACCGCCCTGCAGCGCATCCATGGCTTCGTGAAACGGCTGGGAGAAGCGGATGGGTCGGGCCCGGTGGGGGAGAGGGTGGATGAACTGGCCGGGAGGGCGCTGGACACTTTCGACGCCGCCCTC
>JAKEEX010000343.1 GCA_022616315.1 Myxococcaceae bacterium | reverse complement strand
GTGGGCCCAGACGTTCACCCACCCGGAGAACGTGGTGCTCCAGCTCGTTGCGGAGCAGGGGCTGCTCGTCGGTGTCGCGCTGCTGGTGGGTGCCGTCGTCTGCTTCCTGCGCGCCCTGCGACGTCCGGACCTGGAGACCACGGACCTCGCCGCGCTCGCAGGCGTGGCCGCGCTGTGCGCGCAGAACCTGGTGGACTTCAGCCTGGAGTTGCCCGCAGTTGCGCACGCCGCGCTGGTGGCGTTCGGAGTGGTCTCGAGGGACTGGGTGAGGGGAAGCGACCGACACCGTGCAGCCCTGTCACTCCGCCCGGGCCCAGCACTCGCGCTCACCGCGCTCCTCGCAGGAGTCGCCCTCCTCGCACTCATCCCCGGACGCTTCACCCTCGCGAGCGCCGAAGCGGACCTCCTCCAGGCCATCCAGCAAGGCCGCCCCGCCGCCGAGGTCCGCGCGCTCGCGCTGGCACACATCGACCGGCACCCCTCGGCCCACTTCCTCCAGGCCGCCGCAGGCCACGCCCTCTCGGCACGGGCCGATGGTGACCCGCGCGACGCACTCGGGTTCATCAACCGGGCACTGCTCCTCTTCCCCGGCGATGGTCGCAGCCACGCCGCCGCTGCACGCGCCCTGCTGCGCCTCCACGAGCGGGAGCAGGCGTTCCTCGAGTACAGGCTCGCGTACGAGGCCCGGTCCTCCCTTGCGCTCCTGGAAGAGGCCCTGGCGCGTGCACGCACTGTGCAGGAGCTCGAGCTCCTCACACCGGAGGACGCGCGGCTCGCCGAACAGGTGGCCGGGAGGCTCCTCGCGGCGAACCGTGTCGAGGAGGCTGGTGCTTACCTGCAGCGGATGCAGCAGCGACTCGAGGAGGCGGACCCTGGCGCACGCGCGCGCCTTGCGGTGGCCGAGGCGTGGGCGCACCTGAGACGCGGTGATGCCGGTGCGGCGGCCGCGGCATGTGAGCGTGCAGGCGTGCTTGCACCCATGGGACGCGACGTGCAGGTGGCGCGGGCGCAGGTGCTCCACGCTTTGGGACGACCGGACAAGGCGGTGGCGGTGCTCGAGGCGTTGCTCGCGGGCTCCTCCGCGGACGTGGATGTCCTCCTCGCGCTCGCGCGTGTCCAGCTCGGCCGACGTGAGCCGGGCCTCGCGCGGGAGGCGCTCTCCCGCGCAGCGCCGCTCGTGACTCGCCTCACGCAGCGCGCACTCGTGCTCGATATGGAGGCGCAGGTTTTCGAGCGGGAGGGGTCCTTCCACCGGGCGCTGGAGGTGCAACGGACGGCGGAGCGGATCGAGCCGAGCGCAGCGCGTGCGTTCGTCGTGGCGCGACTGCTGGAGCGGCTGGGGCGTCTGGAGGAGGCGCTTGCCTCCGTGAAGGCGGGGATGGCGATGGAGGCCGGGGGAGGCTCCGCGCACAGCCGGGAGTGGCGGGCACGGCTCGAGGCCCACGTGGCTCAGGGGACGCGCTGAAAGTCGTAGACGGCGCCGAGCTCCAGAATCTGCGTCAGCTCGTCGAGGGCCGTGAGGCACTCGCGCGCGAGCTGCGGGTCCTCCAGGTCCTTCCCCGAGAGCGTCTCCCGGTAGTGCTTCTTCACCCACGCCACCAGCCTCGCGTCGAGCGCTTCGGTGAAGAAGACGTTCGCCTTCACCGCGCGGCGCTCCTCCTCCGTGAGGGTGATGCGCTGGCGCAGGCAGGCCGGACCGCCGCCGTTGTTCATGGACTGGCGCACGTCCAGGTAGTGCACCTTCTTCACGGGGTTGTCCTCGGCCACCACCCGCTCCAGGAAGCGGTGCGCGGTGCGTGACTCCCGGGCCTCGAGCGGCGCGACGATGACCATGCTCGTGTCCGGCAGCGTCAGCACCTGCGAGTTGAACGGGTAGGCCTTCACGGCGTCCGCCACGGGCAGCTCCGCCTCGCTTGCGACCGTGAAGCGGAAGGACGGGCCGAGCAGCCCGTGCAGCCGCGTCAGCAGCGCCTCAGAGTCCAGGAAGGCGCGCTCGTGCAGCATGAGGAAGCTTCCATTGCCCACCGCCACCACGTCCGTGTGGAAGGCGCCCGCATCGATGCCCGCAGGGTCCTGCTGCGGGAAGAGCACGGCGGAGGTGTCCAGCTGGTGCAGGCGCGCCAGGGCCTCGCTCGCCTCGAGCGTCTGCCGGGCCGGGAAGCGGTGCGGCCGCGGCGCCTCACCCCAGGCGCGGCGTCCCCACGCGAGGAGGTGCACCGCCGGACGGCCCTCGACGTGGAGGCGCGTGTGGTTCGCCGCGCCCTCGTCTGCGAACTGGCCTCCACCCGGCAGGGGCCTGTGCACCGTGAAGTGGCGGGCGTCCCGGAAGATGCTCGCCATCACGTCGTGCGTGGTGCCCGCCTCGATGGCCCGGTGGAACATCTGCTGGAGGTTGGCCGGCGTGAGGTGCAGGCGGCCGTCCGCGGTGTCCGCCGATGGAGCGTGCGTCGCGGCGTTGGCCGTCCACATGGCGGAGGCGCTCGAGCACAGGCGCAGGAGGTGCTCCGCCTCGCGGCCCGCCCGCGCGAGCACCTGCTCGTCCGTGCCGGTGAAGCCCAGCTGCCGGAGCGTGCCGAGGCTGGGCCGCGGATGCGGCGGGAGCACGGCCTGGCCCACACCGAGCGCCGCCACGGAGCGCATCTTCGAGAGCCCCTGGAGCGCGGCCTCCCGCGGGTGGCTCGTCTGCCCACCGTGCGTGGTGGAGGCCACGTTGCCGGGGCTCAGGCCGGCGTAGTTGTGAGTCGGCCCCACCAGCCCATCGAAGTTGTATTCTCGCGCGCTCATTGCCCCCCGAAAACCACGACAACCGCCCGCCGTCCAGCGCCGTCTCTCCGGCCGCCCCCTTGCGGAAACGCCTGCGCAGGGGCCTTCGATTCGCCCTGGTGCGGGCCGTGCTCGCACCGCTGCAGCTGCTCCCGCTCGCGTGGGCGCAGGCGCTCGGCGAGGGCCTCGGCCTTCTCGGCTACCGGATGGCGCGCGGTGAGCGGCGCAAGGCGCTGGCATCGTTGAGCGTGGCGTTCCCCTCGCTCCCGGACGGCGAGCGCGAGGCCCTCGCGCGGGCATCCTTCCGCCACCTGGGGCGCATGGCGCTCGAGCTTGCCTGCGTGAAGAGGGTGGACGCACGGCAGGAGGCGCTCGTCGCGTTACCGGCGGAGGACAGGGCGGTGCTCGAGGCAGCGTTCGCCCGCGGGCGCGGCGTCGTGTTCGTCACCGGCCACGTGGGCAGCTGGGAGCTCCTCGGGCGCTGCCTCGCGCGCGCGGGGTTTCCGATTCGTGCCATTGGCAAGGAGACGAGCGACCCGCGCCTGACGCGCCTCTTGGAGCGGTTCCGCGCGGAAGGGGGCGTGCGCACCATCTGGCGCGGACAGCCCGGCGCCGCAGTGGCCATCCTCCGTGCGCTGCGGAGCAACGAGCTGCTCGGGCTGCTCATCGACCAGGACACGCGGGTCCAGTCCGTGTTCGTGCCCTTCTTCGGCCGTCCTGCGGCCACCCCGCGCGCCGCGGCGGACCTGGCCCTGCGCACGGGCGCGGCGGTGGTCGTGGGCTTCTGCACACGACAGGTGGACGGCACCTACCGCGTGTCCGTGCGGGAGGTCGCGCGGCCGGAGGGGCTCGAAGCGGAGGACGCTGCGGTGGCCCTCACCGCTTCACTCACTCAACACATCGAGGACGCCATCCGACGCGACCCCGTGCAGTGGGTGTGGATGCATCAACGCTGGAAGACACGGCCCTGACGGCTCGACTTCCCTCTCCCCCTGGGAGAGGGACAGGGTGAGGGGGCCGTGTCTCCGCGCTCCCCACCAGGACGCCTGCTGCCGTGGGCCCTCGTTCTCCTCGCCGTGGCGGGATGCAGACGGAGCTCCGGGGGCCCGGATGCCTCGGTCCCCGCGACGGGGGTCGTCTCCGGTCAGCTGACACTCCTTCACACCCGCTCCATGCTGCGCGCGAAGGCGACGGACACGTCGGTGCCGCCGGTCGTCGCGAGCGCACCCTCCATCGTCCAGGGCCCGCTGCCTCCGCTGTCCCCGACGACCCCGGTGCAGGTTGCGCGCGGGGAGCGCATCGTTCCGGGGGAGGTGCTGGTGGGCCTGTCGCCCCGGGTTGCCGACCCGGCCGCGGTGCTGCGCACCGTCGGGGAGCTGGGCGTTCGCGCCGAGCTCGCCGGCGCTTCCACGCGAACGCTGCACCGGATTCGCTTCCGGCAGGCGGATGGACGCACCCCCACCGTGGCCGAGACGCGCCAGCTGGCGGAGCGTCTCGCGGGACGCCCGGGCATTCGCTACACGGTGCCCAACCGCCGACTCACCGCGTCCGCTCAGCCCGACGACACCCACTTCGGGCTTCAGTGGCACTTCAACGCCATCGGCCTGCCCGCGGCGTGGGACGTGGCGAACGGAGTGGGCAGCGACGTCGTCGTCGCGGTGGTGGACACGGGTGTGCGTCCCCACGTGGACCTGCGCGACCACCTGCTGTCCGGCGCGGACGCCATCAGTGAAGAGGACATCGCCGGGGATGGTGATGGGCGCGACAGCGACCCGCTGGACGAGGGCGGGGACGGTCCACGTGGGAGCTCGAGCTGGCACGGGACGCACGTGTCCGGCACCGTTGGCGCCACCACGGGGAACGGGCGCGGCGTCGCGGGGGTCAACTGGGGGGCTCGGCTCCTGCCGGTGCGCGTGCTGGGGCGCGGAGGAGGCCTGCAGAGCGACATCCTCGCGGGGCTCGCATGGGCCGCGGGCGTGGAGGTACCGGGGCTGCCGGGCAACCCCACTCCCGCGCGCGTCATCAACCTCTCGCTCGGGGGAGATGGGCCACCGGACGCGGCGTTCCAGGACGTCATCGACCAGGTGCTCGCGCGTGGCGCCGTGGTGGTCGTGGCCTCCGGGAACGAGGCGGAGGACACCGCGCGCAAGTTCCCCTGCAACCAGACCGGTGTGCTGTGCGTGGGCGCCACGACGCTCGATGGCTCGCGCGCCTTCTACTCAAACCTCGGGGCCGAGGTGGACCTCATGGCGCCGGGCGGCCTGGCCAGCGAGGACCAGAACGGGGACGGGTTTCCGGACGGTGTCCTCTCGACATACCTGGATACACAGGCCCGCGACGGCTACGAGTTCCTCGTGGGCACGAGCATGGCCGCGCCGCACGTGTCCGGTGTGGTCTCCCTCATGCTGGCGCTCAAGCCGTCCCTCGCCCCGGCGGACGTCCAGCGCATCCTCACGGAGACCGCGACCGCTGTGCCCCGGTGCTCCGAGGGGTGTGGTGCGGGCCTCGTGGACGCACGCGCAGCACTGCTTCGCGTGCAGGGCCAGGTGGCTCCCGCGGGGCCCGGGGTGCTCCGCCTTGCGACGAAGAGTCTCTTTCTCCACGGTGCCGAGCCTGTGGACCTCGCGCTCCACAACGAGGGAGGCACGGCGCTCGACGTCACCGCGAGCTTCACGCCCCGCACGGAGGGAGCGCGCGTCGTGTTCCCGGATGGCGCGGCGCTCACACTTCCGCCCGGACTGACGGCGCCGCTGAGCATCGGGGCGGAGGTGGCGGGCCTCGCGGATGGGACCTACGAGGGTGACCTCCGGCTCGTGCCAGGCGCCGGGAGTGCGCAGACGGTGACCGTGCGCATCCTCGTGGGCGCGGTCGCGGAGAGCCGACCCGCGCGCGTGTCGTTCCTCTCGCAGGTGAACGGCGCGTGGCGGACCGTGCAGAGCGTGGAGGTGTCGGCAGCGGGGGGATACCGGTTCTCCGCGGTGTTGCCGCCGGGGAGCTACTACGTCGTCGGTGCCATGGATGAGGACGCGGACGGTGTCTCCTTCGAAGTGGGCGAGCGGGTGGGGTTCTATCGGGCGCTCGAGGATGCACTGCCCATCACCGTCACCGCGGGTGGGACGACGGCGGGCATCGACTTCGCGCTCGCGCCGTACCAGCCGCTCAGCACAGACGATGCTGGGCTCGTCGTGGGAGGCCTCTGTCAGGGCGATGCGGACTGTCCCGGTGGCGTGTGCGACCGGAGTACTCCCGGCGGGTATTGCACGCGCGCTTGCGCGGATGGGATGTGCGGCGCTGGTTCGACGTGCTCCGTACTCGGGATGTCTTCGCGCGTCTGCCTTGCGGCCTGCAGCGCGCCCGGGGCGGGACAGGGTTCGTGCAGGAGCGGCCAGGTGTGTGTGGAGGATGAGGGAGGAAAGGGGGTCTGTCTCCCGGCGTGCCCCGTGGCGGCGTGCCCCTCAGGAATGCGCTGCTCCGAGTCGAGCGCCACGTGCGTGCGTGAGTGAGTGCGCAACGTCCGTCACCTCGGACCAGAACCTCGCAAATGCGGCGGGGCTCGAGGGCTTCTCGGTCACGGTCCCTGGACGATGACGATGCACAAAGGGGTGGATCCGACGGAGGAGCCGACGGCGGCAGGCTCGGCCCACGGGCGGGCGAGCGGCTTCCTCTTCCTGTGAATGCGCGGGGGAGGCTGCCGGTCTTGCGAGTCGCCCATGTTGCCGCGCGCGGAACTTGCCCCACCGGGCCACACCTGTGGCAGCGTGCTCGCCCTCGCCATGCGTCGCTGTCTCCTCCTGCTCCTCCCGCTGCTCGCCTGCGCTCCCCGCAGGGAGCCCGACGCCGGGACCGAGGCGCGTCCGCAGGTTGCCCTCAGCGGTGTCCGTCTGCGCGTCTTCCGCGGAAACGACGTGACGGCGCTCGGCCGGGC
>JAKEEX010000342.1 GCA_022616315.1 Myxococcaceae bacterium | reverse complement strand
GGGCGTGTGGCTCATCGCGGACGAGGTGATGAGCGGCTTCGGGCGCTGCGGTGAGTGGTTCGCGTGGCAGCGCCACGGCGAAGCGGGCCGGCCGGACATGATGACGCTGGCCAAGGGCCTCACCGGGGCGCACCTGCCCCTGGGCGCCGTGGTGCTGAGCGAGCCGGTCGTGCGCGCCCTGAAGTGCGAGTACCTCTACACGGGCCTCACCTACTGCGGCCACCCGCTGAGCTGCGCCGCGGGCGTCGCGGCCATCGAGGCCTATGAGCAGGAGGACCTGATTGCGCGCTCCCGTGTCCTCGGCAAGCAGCTCCTCGAGTCCCTGAAGGCGCTCCAGCGCCGGCACTCCGTCATCGGCGACGTGCGCGGGGGCCACGGGCTCTTCGCCGTGGTGGAGCTCGTGTCGGACCGCACCACGCGCGCGCCGCTCGCGCCCTGGCCGGACACGCCGGACGCCCTCAAGGCGCTGACGAAGGCGGCCATGGCGGCCGGCGTCTCCTTCGCCACGCGCGGCAACCTCGTCCTCCTGGCGCCGCCGCTCACCATCAAGGAGTCCGAGCTGGCCCACGCCACGTCGCTGCTGGACCGCCTGCTCGGCCAGTTCTTCCCGTCCTCCCTCGCCTCCGCAGAAGGTGCCGCATGAGCTACCGACTCACCTACTCCACGATGTTCAACCCGCCGGAGGAGCTGCACACGCGCTTCGAGGCGGCCCTGAAGGAGGTGCGCGCCTCGCTTGGCCAGCGCCACCCCATGTTCATCAACGGGTGCGATGAGCTCGCCGCGCGCAGCGAGGAGAAGAAGAGCCCCATCGACACGGGGCTGGTGCTGGGCTCCTTCCCTGCCGCCACCGCACAGGACGCGGCGCGCGCAGTGGCCGCCGCGAAGGCCGCCTTCCCCATCTGGCGCAAGACGCCGCCTGCCCAGCGCGTGGCCCTCATGCGCCGCGTGGCCGAGCTCATCGAGGAGCGCGTCTACCACATCGCCGCCGCGCTCACGCTCGAGGTGGGCAAGAACCGCATGGAGGCGCTGGGCGAGGTGCAGGAGACCGCGGACTTCTTCCGCATCTACGGCGAGGACTTCGCGAAGCAGCAGCACTTCGACCACGTCCTGCCGGACGACCCGCTGCCCGACTTCAAGAGCCACAACCGCAGCGTGATGAAGCCCTACGGCGTGTGGGTGGTCATCGCGCCGTTCAACTTCCCCTTCGCCCTGGCCGGCGGGCCCGTGGCCGCGGCGCTCGTCACCGGCAACACCGTGGTGATGAAGAGCTCGGTGGACACGCCCTGGTCCAGCCGCATGCTCGCGGACTGCCTGCGCGACGCGGGCCTTCCCCCCGGCGTCTTCAACTTCCTCAACGGCTCCGGCCGCGAGGTGGGCAGCGCGCTCGTGGAGCACCCGGACACCGCGGGCATCACCTTCACGGGCTCCTACGGCGTCGGCATGGACATCCTGCGGAAGATGATGGGCGGCCGCTACCCGCGCCCCTGCATCGTGGAGATGGGCGGCAAGAACGCCGTCATCGTCACCCGCAGCGCGGACCTGGACCGCGCCGCGCTCGGCATCATGCGCTCCGCGTTCGGCATGGGCGGCCAGAAGTGCTCGGCGCTCTCGCGCATCTACGTGGAAGAGCAGGTCGCGGACAGGCTCGTCGAGAAGCTCACCGCCAACATGGGACAGCTGCGCATCGGTGACCCCACCGCCCGCGCCAACTACCTGGGCCCCGTCGTCAATGGCCGCGCGTACGAGGACTACGCGCGCTACGTGGAGGCCCTGGGCCGCGACGGCTCCCGCATCCTCGTGGGCGGCAAGCTGCTGAAGGAGGGAGAGCTCGCGCGCGGCTACTACGTGGCCCCCACGCTCGCCGAGACGCCGCTGACGCACCCGCTGTGGAAGGAGGAGATGTTCCTCCCCATCGCCATGCTCGCGCGCGTGAAGGACCGCGAGGAGGCCATGCGGCTCGCCAACGACTCCGAGCTCGGCCTGACCGCGGGCGTCTTCGGCTCGACCGAGGACGTGGCGTGGTTCCACGACAACATCGAGGCCGGCGTCACCTACGCCAACCGGCCCCAGGGCGCCACCACCGGCGCGTGGCCCGGCTACCAGCCCTTCGGCGGCTGGAAGGGCTCCGGCTCCACGGGCAAGGCCATCGCCTCCTTCTATTACCTCGCGCAGTACATGCGCGAGCAGTCCCAGACGGTCGTGGAGTGACTCGATGAGCAAGCTCCTGTCCCTCAAAGAGGCCATCGCGCAGCACGTGCAGGATGGCCAGATGCTGGCCCTCGAGGGCTTCACCCATCTCATCCCCTTCGCGGCCGGGCACGAGCTCATCCGCCAGGGCCGGCGCGAGCTGCACCTGGTCCGCATGACGCCGGACCTCGTGTACGACCAGCTGATCGGCATGGGCTGCGCGCGTGCGCTGACGTTCTCCTGGGGTGGAAACCCCGGCGTCGGCTCGCTGTACCGCCTGCGTGACGCGGTGGAGAAGGGCTGGCCGAGGCCGCTCGAGCTCCACGAGCACAGCCACGCGGGCATGGCCGCGGCCTACACCGCGGGCGCCTCCCGCATGCCGTTTGGCCTCCTGCGCGGCTACATCGGCACGGACCTGCCCGGCGTGAATCCGGACATCCGCAGCGTCACCTGCCCCTACACGGGCGAGGCGCTCGCGACGGTGCCGGCCCTCAACCCGGACGTCACCATCCTCCACGCCCAGAGGGCGGACCGTCAGGGCAACGTGTCCCTCACCGGAATCGTGGGGGCGCAGCGCGAGGCGGCGCTCGCGGCGCGCAAGCTCATCGTCACCGTCGAGGAGGTGGTGGACGCACTTCCTCCCGCGATGAACGCGGTGGTGCTGCCGCACTGGGTGGTGACCGCGGTCGCCCACGTCCCGGGTGGCGCGTACCCCTCCTACGCCCACGGCCACTACGCCCGTGACAACGCCTTCTACCAGCGCTGGGACGACATCGCGCGCGAGCGCGACACCTTCCGCGCCTGGATGGAGAAGCACGTGCTGGCGACGGCCGACCACGCCGCCTTCCTTGCCTCGCTCGTGGAGAAAGCAGCATGAGTGCCTACACCCCTGACGAGATGATGACCATCGCCGCGTCGCGCGCGCTCTGGAACGGGTGCGTGTGCTTCGTCGGCATCGGCCTGCCGAGCGCGGCCTGCAACCTGGCCCGCCTGAGCCACGCCCCGGACATCGTCCTCATCTACGAGTCCGGCACCATCGGCACGCGCCCGGACGTGCTGCCGCTGTCCATCGGCGACGGCGAGCTCGCGGAGACCGCGGCGTGCGTCGTGCCGCTGCCCGAGATCTTCACCTACTACCTCCAGAGCGGACGCATCGACGTCGGCTTCCTTGGCGCGGCGCAGATCGACCGCTTCGGCAACCTCAACAGCACCGTCATCGGGCCGTACGAGAAGCCGAAGACGCGCCTGCCGGGTGCC
The DNA here is from genome assembly GCA_022616315.1 of Myxococcaceae bacterium. Lineage (GTDB taxonomy): Bacteria > Myxococcota > Myxococcia > Myxococcales > Myxococcaceae > JAKEEX01. The sequence goes on along the minus strand of JAKEEX010000342.1, from coordinate 3,257 downwards.
GGTGGCGCGCCGGAGATTGGGGCCCACGCGAAGGAGACGTTCGTGGTCCTCAAGGCCACGCCGCGCAGCTTCGTTCCGCGCCTGGACTTCTGCACGACGCCCGGCTACCTCGGTGGCCACGGCGAGCGCGCACGCACCACAGCGCGCGGCGGTGGTCCGCGCCTGGTCATCACGGACGTCGGCGTGCTGCGACCGTCGCCCGAGAGCCAGGAGCTGACGCTCACCGCACTGTACGAGGGTGGCACCGTGGAGGCCGCGCGGGCCGCCATCGGCTGGCCCCTCGCCGTCGCGGAGAATCTGGAGCAGATTGCTCCGCCCACCGACACCGAGCTCGCCACGCTGCGGGCCCTGAATGCCCGGACGCGCGCGGCCCACAGCCAGCCGGTCCGCCTGCCCTTCTGAGGAGAACGCCATGCGCACGCCACACATCAAGACCGCACTTCCCGGCCCCAAGGCCCTGGCCCTTCTCGAGCGTGACAAGTCCGTCGTGTCCGACTCCTACCCGCGCGACTACCCGTTCGTGATGAGCCACGGACGCGGAGCCGAGGTGTGGGACGTGGACGGAAACCGCTTCCTGGACTTCGCCTCCGGCATCGCCGTTTGCGCGACCGGGCATGCGCACCCCAAGGTGGTTGCCGCGGTGAAGGCCGCCGCTGACGACTTCCTCCACATCTCCAGCGACTACTGGCACGAGCGCATGACGTCGCTGGGTGAGCGCCTCTCCAGGCTCGCGCCCATGTCCGAGCCGGGCATGACCTTCTTCTGCCAGTCGGGCACCGAGGCCGTGGAGGGCGCCCTCAAGCTCGCGCGCTCCCTCACGGGCCGCCCGCGCTTCCTCGGCTTCATCGGCGGGTTCCACGGCCGCACCATGGGCTCGCTCGCGTTCACCTCGAGCAAGTACACCCAGCAGAAGGGCTTCTTCCCCACGATGCCGGGTGTCACGCACGTCCCCTACCCCAACAACTACCGGCCGTTGCTCGCCGGGGCGGACCAGGGCGAGGCCGTGCTCGACTACATCGAGAACGTCCTGTTCCAGGGCCCCGTGTCCGCGAGCGAGGTGGCCGGCATCCTCATCGAGCCCATCCAGGGCGAGGGCGGCTACCTCGTGCCACCCCCGGGCTTCCTCAAGGGCCTGCGCGCGCTGTGCGACCGGCACGGCATCCTCCTCATCTTCGACGAGGTGCAGTCCGGCGTAGGTCGCACCGGCAAGATGTTCGCGGCGGAGCACTTCGACGTGAAGCCGGACATCATGACGCTCGCCAAGGGCCTGGGCTCGGGCCTGCCCATCGGCGCGGTGGTGGCCCGCCGCTCGCTCATGTCGCAGTGGAAGCGGGGCGCGCACGGCAACACCTACGGCGGCAACCCCCTCTCCTGCGCCGCTGCGCTCGCGACGCTGGAGCTGGTGGAGAACGAGTACTGCGCCAACGCCGCGAAGATGGGCGACTACCTCATGCCCCGCCTGAAGGAGCTGGCCAGGCGCTTCCCGTGCATCGGTGAGGTGCGGGGCACGGGCCTGATGATTGGCGTGGAGCTCGTGAAGGACGGTGCGAGCAAGGCGCCGGCGAAGGAGCTGTGCGACGCGCTCGTCACCCGCGGGTTCCACAACGGCCTCCTGCTCCTGTCCTGCGGCAAGAGCACGGTGCGCCTGATGCCGCCGCTCATGATTGGCAAGGCGGAGGCGGACGAGGCCCTCACGCTCCTCGAGGCCAGCCTCACCGAGGCGCTCGCGGTCGCGAAGGCGGCCTGAACGCACTCGACCCTGTCTTACCGGGACTCCGGAGCGACACAGTCACTTTGGTGTCCCGGTCCAATTTTCCGCGCTTCCTCGTGAACGCCAACAGATCTTCGTAGGCAGGTCCTGGCGCTGCGCCTGCATCAGGAAGTCTGACGCTTGCTCGGCGTACTCGGTGACCGTACGTAACCCGAGGTCAGGACCGTGCCGGTCGAAGTGGTCGGAAAGTGTCTTCGGGTTGCCCCACGTCTCATTGGCGGGGAGTTTCCCCTCTTCGGCAAGGAGTGCATCCGCCGCGAGGTGAGGCGCCGCGTCGTAGTTCTCCTAGGCGTTGTCGGGGCTTGCAGGCGCTGAGGCCCTCGTGAACGCCTCCGGGCCGGGGTTGACTCCCCCGGTGCGGGTCTGGGCCCTGGAGGGCAAACCCGCACCGACGAGGGCCACGGCGAGCAGGACTTGGATGGTGGCAAGCACCGGCTCAGGGTAGCTCAGCTCCGGGCCGGTCCGTCGTCCTCCTCCTGGGCCTCGGAGTCCAGCGCATCGAGGAGACCAATCCGGAGGCTGGCCTCATCACGGGAGGTCCAAACAAGGAAGCTCTCGTTGTCGAATGCCGCCACGGCGACGCAGGAAAACTCGCCTCTCGACAACGCACTATCAAGCACGGCGCTTGCCATTTGCGCGACACCGCGCGGAGCATCAATCCTACACTTCGCGAGAATGCCAATGGGCCACGTGGCCACAAGTTTGAGACGCTCGACCACCGAAGCAGGCGTCGAGTTCGCACCAGCAAGGACGTGGTAAATGCGGTGCTTGCGGACGACGACGCCCGTTCGGAAGCGCGTGAGCGCACGATCTCCGGGCCGCGCGACGTAGTCTTCGATGACAATTGCAGACGCGTGCTGCACGTCGACTTCGCTGAGCACTTTCGAGAGAACACGCCTACTCGATGCTTGAATTGCCCCAAGGTCTGGTGCGATGTTCTTTAGGCTCTCCTTATAGTGAACTGCGGGTGGCAAGGCGATGCCCGCGGGAACTAGGAGCCGAAGCTCGCCTAGGTCGAGATCGCAGTGCTTCAGAATTGCGCTGGCGAGCTCCGAACCGTCGGCAAGCACTTCTCGGAAATAACTGGATGCAGAGCGCGGAGCGCTGATGAGTAACCAATGCCTCATTTGGGTTCCACTCGTCCGTCGGGATGGATCCGAAATTCATTGCCATCTGGATCTGTCCAATCCCAGTGAGGCCCGATCGGCGGCGGATGGCCGAGATCCGGATGGAGGTTCTCACCCGTAGTAGGATTGTGCCAGTTGCCCTTGCCGTCCGTGATAGGCAACTTCCCACGCCATTCCCATCCTTGGCCGGGACTCCTTGTTGGGTCACTCCCCGGATACGAGGGCGGGGTGACCGCGGGACTGGGTTTCGATCCCCGGTTTGCGGCAAGGAGTGCATCCGCCGCGAGGTGAGGGCCGGCGTCGTAGATCCCCCAGGCGTTGTCGGGGCTTGCAGGCGGTGAGGCCCTGGTGATGGCCTC
>JAKEEX010000341.1 GCA_022616315.1 Myxococcaceae bacterium | reverse complement strand
CAGAGGGAGAGGTCGCAATCTCCACGGAGAATGCGATGTCAGCTACGCCGACGCCGCAGCGCCGACACCAGGGCAGAACCGGCGAGCACCAGGCCCGCGAGCGCGCTGCCGCCCGCACCGGCGCTACAGCCGTAGTTGATGGGGGGCACCTCGTTGTCGGCAGCGCACGCGGAGCTTCCCGGAAAGCAGTCGCTCGGCCCGCCCAGACTGGGGTTGCGCCCGAGGTTCAGCTCGTCGAAGTCGATGGTCCCGTCCCCATCGGTGTCCACGTTCTGCGTGCGGAAGTCGCCGATGAGCTGCTCCAGCTTGGTTGTGTTACCCGCGGACAGCCCCGCGTCCATGAGCGCGAGCCCGAACTCCTTGTCCACCGTGCCGATACCGCCAATGTCCGTCGTGTGGCACACCACGCAAGGCGGCGCGACGCTCGCACCCGTCTTCGTCTTGATGGTTCCCGGGAATGCGCTGGAAGCGAAGGCACTTCCCGATGCAAGGACAGCGGCAACCCAGAGGCGAGACACACGGCGCATGGAATGGACTCCAGTCAAAGGTTGATGGCGGAACGCGAGCACGAGGGATGCACGAGACAGCTCGGCGTTTCACGCCCAATCGTCCCGGTCCTCTTCCCCATGTCCCACCCCAAGCCAGGCGGGAGCGCGGGCAAAGCAGGAGTCTACCTCACAGGTAGAGATGGAGCTGCGCCAGGACGAGCAGCGACGATGTAGGTTCTCCTCGCAGCAGTTGCCGCTGGCGCATGATGGTGTCCACCCGCAGCTCCAGCCCGCGCGTGAAGTACCAGGACCCGGACAACCAGCCACCGAGGTTGACACCCTTCTGTCCGGACCGGTCGGACCGGAGCGCCTCCACCGTGCCCATCAGGTGCAGGCCACGCACCACCTCGAGGTCCGCCTGCAGGTAGCCCACGCCTCCGATGTTGGCGCCGTCCTCCTCGGTGCTCTTCATCAGGACGTCCAGCTCGCCCATGAGCGCCAGGTCCTCGGAGGGAGCAAAGCGCCCGAACACTCCGTGGGCCTGCCGGAGCGCATTGCGCTCTCCCGTCAGCGCGTCCGCGCCCGCGGAGGTCACCAGCGTGGACACGCCACCGGTCAGGTTGGGTGAGAAGGCGTACTCGAAGTATCCCGATGCGCCGCGCTCCCTGTAGATGTCAGGACCCAGCTGGTAGTTGCCCAGGATGCCCATGACCTCGGCACGGATCGCCTCGTTGTTGTAGGCGACCGACAGGCCATGCTGTTGGTACTGGTTGAGGTCCACGCGCGTGGCCTCGCGCACCCACAGCGTGTGCTCCACGGCGCGCAGGCCGAAGGGCAGATTCATGCGCCCGGCGCGCACGAGGACGCTGTCCTCTGCCACCGACAGCCCCGCCCAATATTCGCGCGCCACCAGCTTCGTCCCGTCCTCGTTGGGGTCGGGACGCGTGATGGTGGCGTGATGCGCCCCCCTCAGTGCCACTCCCAGCGAAGCAGCCGCGCGGAACGGCCCCGAGACGACGCCAGCGAGGACGTCGCTCGCCATCTGGAGCGGACGGACCTTGGGGCACCT
>JAKEEX010000340.1 GCA_022616315.1 Myxococcaceae bacterium | reverse complement strand
TCGTCCGCGAGCAGGATGAGCGGATCCCCGGCCACCGCGCGCGCCACGGCCACGCGCTGCTGCTGACCGCCGGAGAGCTGCCCGGGCATGTGCCGCGCGCGGTGGCTCATCCCCACGCGCTCGAGCGCGCGCTCCACCCGCGTCTTGCGCTCGCTGGCCGGCATGCCGCGGTACGTGAGCGGCAGCTCCACGTTCTCGTAGACCGACAGGTCGCCAATCAGGTTGAAGCTCTGGAAGATGAAGCCGATGTGCCGGTTGCGCACGAGCGCGCGCTCGGCGGCGGACAGGCCCGCCACGTTGCGCCCGTCCAGCAGGTAGTTGCCGTGGCTGGGCGTGTCCAGGAGCCCCAGCACCGCGAGCAGCGTGGACTTGCCGGAGCCCGAGGGGCCCACGATGGCGAGCCACTCGCCCTGCTCCACCGTCAGGTGCACGTCGGAGAGCGCGTGGGTCTCCACGTCCTCCGTCTCGAACACCTTCGTGATTCCCTCCAGCTTCAGGAGCTTCTTCTGCTCGTCCTGGGAGGGGGCCTTCGCATCCACCGCATGCAGCGTCGTCATTGGAGCTTCACCCGTTCCACCGCGTCCCACGCGGTCATGTCGGAGAGGACCACCTGGTCTCCCTCGGTGAGGCCCTGGAGGACCTCGATGGTGTTGACCGAGCTTCTTCCCAGCTGCACCTGCACCCGCTCGGCCTCGCTGCTGCCCGGCACCAGCCGGAAGAGCGAAAGCGTGGCGTGGGACTGCGCGCCCGCGGGCCGGCCCACGAAGAGCACGTTGCTGAGCCGCTCGAGCTCGATGGTGCCCTCCACCGTGAGGTCCGGACGCGCGCCCCGTGGCAGCTCGCCCGGGAGCGACACCTCCACCAGCACCGTGCCCTGGCTCGCCGCCGGCGCCACGCGTGCCACCTGGCCCTCGACGATTCCGTTGCGCGTATCCACCTCCACCCTCTGCCCGAGCGCCACGTCCCGCGCCTGCGTCTCGGCAATCCGCAGCTCCGCCTTGAGCTGCTCCGGCTTCACCACCTTGGCCAGAACGGTGCCGGGCGTCACCCATTGCCCGAGCTGCAGCGGCAGGTCGGTGAGCTGCCCCTTCTCCCCCGCGCGCACCTGCAGGCTCTCCACCTGGGCGTTGCGGAAGGCGGCCACCGCGCGGAGCTTCTCGATCTGCGCCTTCTGCGCCGCCAGCTGCTGGTGGGTGCTGTCGCGCACCACGGCGAGCTGCTGCTGACCCAGCGTCACGCGGCGCTCCAGCTCCTGCGCGCGCTCCTGGGAGGCCTGCAGCTCCACGTCGGCGACGAAGGCCTGGTCCTTCAGCCCGGCGTTGAGGGTGGCCTTACGCGCGGCGTCCGCGGCGTCTGCACGCAGCGTGGCGAGCGACGCCTCCTGCGCGAGCCCTTGCGTCTGAAGCTGCATGCGCAGGCCCACGTACTGGGCCTCGGCGCTGGACAGCTGGCGCTCGGCCTCGAGTGCCTGTAGCTGCACGTCCGGGTTTGCCAGCTCGAGCAGCAGGGTGCCGGCCTCCACCGCGGCGCCGGGCCGGACGTGGATTCGCTCGACGCGGCCGGCGGTGTCCGCGGTGAGCCAGCGCACGTACTCGGGCACCAGCGTGCCGGGCCCCTTCACCTGCCGCAGCATGGGGCCGCGCTTCACGCTGTCCAGCCACACCTGGTCGCGCTCCACCGAGGGCGCCGCGGCCTTGAGCCTCGACAGCCCCACGGTGATGGCCACCAGCACCACGGCCCCCACCAGGCCGAGCACCAGCGGCGCGCGCTTCTTCTTCTTGGGGCGGGGAATGTCCACGAGTCAGCTCTTCAGCGAAGGGCGTGCCAGCCCTGGGATGTGCGCCAACCCCGCGAAACTCCTGCGCTTCCGGGCGCAGCGCGGAGGGGTCTGCGCGACGGTGGGAAAGCGCGTCCCAGAAGCGGACACCCCTTCCCTGCCACTTCGTCACTCCGCGCGGAGGGCCTCGGTCGGCTGCACACGCGTCGCACGCCGAGCCGGCAACCACGTGGCCACGAACGCAACGCTGCCGAGGAAGGCAGGCACCGCGACGAAGGTCAGCGGGTCCACCGCGCTCACCCCGAAGAGCACGCCCGCCATCAGCTGGCCGGCTGCCCCCGCGCCGAGCAGGCCGAGCGCGATGCCACCGAGCGCAGGCCGCATGCCCTGGCCCACCACCAGGCGGAGCACGTCCGCTGTCTGTGCGCCGAGCGCGAGCCGGATGCCCACCTCGCGGGTGCGCTGGCTCACCATGTGGCTGACGACGCCGAACAGGCCCACCGCCGCGAGGAGCAGGGCGGCTGCGGCGAAGGCGCCCGCGAGCACGAGGCTGAGCCTGCGTGTCGACAGCGCGCTCTCCACCCGTGCCTCCATGGTACGCACGTGGGAGAGGGGCAGGAGCGGGTCGAGCGCCTGCACCTCCCGGCGAAGTGTGCTGGTGAGCCCGGCCACTCCCGCGTCACCCCCGCGCACCACGAGCACCATGTTCCTCTTGGCCCGCTGCGCGACGGGGACGTAGGCCTGCGGGTAGGGCGCGGCGTCGGGGCTCACGTGCTGGGTGTTGCCCACCACGCCCACCACCTCGAGCGGCGTGTCGCCGAAGACTAGACGCGCTCCGAGCGGCTCCTGGCCCGGCCAGAAGCGCTCGGCCATGGCGCGATTGATGACCACCACCGCGCCGCCAGATGCCTCGTCGGTCGTGGTGTAGAAGCGCCCTGCGAGCAGGGGTACACCGAGCGTGCCCAGGGCACCCGCGCTTGCGGCGAAGATCTGCGCGTCCTGCACCGCGTTGGCGTCCGGCGGCGGCCGACCCTCGATGGAGAAGGTGTTGACGTCCGCGCCGTCCCCCAGCGGCGCCGCGGACATCACACCCGCGGCCTCCACACCGGGCGCCGCCTCCACCCGCTCGAGCAGCCGCCGGACGAACTCCGCGCGCTCGGGACCACCCGGGTAGCGCGCCTCGGGCAGGAGCAGCCGCGCCGTGAGCACGCGCTCGGGGCGGAAGCCCAGGTCCACGCGCTGCAACTGGAGGAGGCTGCGCGTCAGCAACCCGGCACCCACGAGCAGCACCAGGGCGAGCGCCACCTCTCCGAGGACCAGCGCTCCGCGCAGCCGCCGCACGCTGTTCCCCCCGGAGAGCGCACCTGCTCCCTGCTTGAGCGCGTCCTGCAGGTGCCCATCGCGCAGCCTGAGCGCCGGAGCGAGTCCCGCGAGCAGGCCCGTCGCGAGCGTGAGGAGCGCCGTGACGGCGACAGCCACTCCATCCAGCGCCAGCTCCTCGCGGCGCGGCACCAGGGCGACGTCCGAGGCGCGCAGCACGTCCAGCGCGAAGGCCCCGAGGACCAGGCCGAGCGCTCCCCCCATCACCGACACCAGGAGGCTCTCGGTGAGCACCTGGCGCACGAGCCGGCCACGACCTGCGCCCAGCGCGGTTCGCACCGCCAGCTCGCGACCGCGCGTGAGGATGTGCGCGAGCAGGAGGTTGGCCACGTTGGCGCAGGCGATGAGGAGCAGCAGACCCACGGCTCCGAGGAAGAGGAGCAACGCCTGTCGGCTCGCGCCCACCACCTGCTCGTGCAGCGGCACCACCTGGGCGGTGATGCGGGCGTTCGTGTCCGGGTATGACGACTGGAGCCGCTCGGCCACGGTGCGCAGCACTGCCTGGGCGCGCTCCTGCGTCACACCCGGGAGCAGGCGGCCGAAGACGTACAGGTAATCCGAGCGCCGGTGGGCGTCCGCGTCCACCGACATGGGCACCCACGCGTCCACCCTGCCGTCGCTGAAGGGGCTGAGCGGCATGCGGAAGCCCTCGGGCATGACGCCCACCACCGTCGTGGGTCTGCCGCTCAGCGTGACGGTGCGCCCGATGGCCGAGGGGTCGCCGCCGAAGGCCTGTCGCCACGTCTGGTGGCTGAGGACCACGACATCCGCCGCACCCGTCCGGTCCTCACCCTCCTCGAAGCCACGGCCCAGCATGGGCTGCACGCCGAACACGTCGAAGACGTCGGCAGTGACTTCGGCGCCCTCGAGCCGCACAGGCTCGCCCGCGCCCGTGAGGTCGAACCGCGCCCAGCCCACCGACGCCAGTCGCACCGCCTCCCTGGCCTCCGCGCGCCAGTCACGGAAGTCCGGCAGCGAGGTCGGCTCGCCCGCAAGGTCGGGGCTCGTGGTCCACACCACCACCAGCCGCTCCGGCTCCGGCAGCGGGAGTGGTTTGAGCAGCACCCCATTCACCACGCTGAAGAGCGCTGTGTTGGCGCCGATGCCGAGCGCGAGCGTGAGGACCATCACCAGCGCGAAGGCCGGCCGGCGTAGAAGCGCGCGGGCCGCGAAGCGGAGGTCCTGCAGCAGCGTGTCCATGGGGCCTCTGGGGCAAGGGGCGCGTGTGACGAAGCGAACGGTGTGCCAGCCCCTCGGGGAGGGGCGCCCGCGCGACGTTCCTCTTGTGACGGCCCGGCCCACAGAGGACGCGCTGCCCGCGCGTGGGAAAGTGCGTCCCAACTTCGGACATCCGTTCGCGCACGATGGGTGCACTGGGAAGTCGGCGAAGCGCGCGCCGCGGGTCGACCTGCCATCACCTACGTTCTGGGGATGCCGGCGGAGCCATGAGCCGAGAGCGGCGGTGAAGTCAGCTCATCAGGTCCGAACTCTGAAGCCCGTACCGTCCAATTCGGAATGCATGCGCGGGAGCATGCTTGTGCTTCATGTAGACGAGGCGGAGAAGCGCCGTCGATGCGCGCCCCCCTCATCGTTCTGCTCACCATTCTGGCCGGAGCGCCTTCCCGCGCGAGCGTCAACCTCGGGGTGCGGATGCTGGGCGGCTACAAGCATCCGCTGAACCCGCAGGCCCCCGGCCGGAAGCCAGGACTCGGTCCGGGAGTGGAGGTGCAGGGAGCCGTCGGACCCTGGGGGCCACAGCACTGGTTCATGGTCGGCTACAGCCTCCGGACCCACCCGTACATTCTCACCCGCTCCCGGTTCTTCCCCCTGTGGACGACGGACCACACGCTCTGGGCGGGCTATGAGGTACGGCTTCTCCCACACGCGCGCGTGACCCCGCTGCTGGGTGGAAGCGTGGGCTTTGCGGACGAGATGCTCTGTGGCGGCTTCGACTGTGTGGGCGGCTGGGGGCTCGCCCCTGGCATCCATGGGGGCGCACGCGCGACGCTGGGGCGCGGCATCGGCCTCGAGGCCTCGGTCCGCACGCGGCTCAGCACCGCGATGAGTCCCCAGCTCTTCCTGCAGGCGGGCGTCGGGCTCTCCGTGGACCTCTGATTCACGGTGCGAATGATGTCGGCACACGGGTGATGCCCGGTGCGGGATGCACGGTGCGCCGCGGGTGACGCGGGGGCGCTCCCGTGCTGGTCTGCCGGCGCTCTGGCTGCCGCGCAGCGGAGCGGTGGTGCCGTGCGCTGCACTTGCGGGCGCTCTGGGGAGAAGGGAGATGCAAGTGGTGCGCACGGGTGCATGGGCCGCGTCCTGGGGACAGGGGTACACGCCCACCGCCGACACCGCTCGCACACACGACGGCGGCCGTGCCCCGAGGGCTGCTGCGTGGGTTGCTCACGTCCCTTCCGCCTCTGCGCCACTCAACCCGTAGGAACCGACCGCTTCGGGACCGTACGAGCGACGAGTGGCCTTTGTCGACGGCACAGTACTTCCCCTCGTGCGCCATGCCTGTCGGCACAGCGGCCGGTTGCCATGGGTGGAGGAGGCAGGCGCGAAAGGGACGTCAGTACCTCCCTCCACTCCTGCAGTGCTGACGCTTTGTGTGCGAGCGGTGTGGGCGGTGGGGGTGTACCCCTGTCCCCAGGGTGCGGCCCGTGCACCCGTGGACTCCCAACCAAGTGCGTCCCACTCCCCCTAGAGCGCCCGCCTCTCACCTCGCGGCGGTGCTTCCGCGCGCCCGCGGCAGTCAGAGCGCCCGCAGGCCAGCACGGGAGCGCTCACCAACGCCACCCACGGGACACCGTGTCTCCCGCTCCCTGCCGACCGCTTCCGCGCCGTGAATGAGAGGGAGGGAGCTTCAGCGCCGACAGCGACAGTCCCACCGTGCGCCCGGCCTCCTGCCCGTTCGGGCGAGGCCCGCGGGTGCGCACCGTGGATGCGAGGAGGCTCGCATGAAGACCCGTCGTCTCGGGCGGAGCGGCCCCACGGTCTCCGCCATCGGCTTTGGCGCCATGGTGCTCTCACCGGGCATCTATCAGCCGGTCAACGACGAGGAGTCCATCGACACCCTGCACAAGGTGCTGGACCTCGGCATCAACTTCATCGACACCGCGGACATCTACGGAAACGGCCACAACGAGCGCCTGCTCGGCCGTGCGCTGAAGGGGCGGCGGGAGGGGGTGGTGCTCGCCACGAAGTTCGGCGGCAACTCCCACGAGGACGGCTCACTCGTGAGGGGCATGGGCCGCAGGGAGTACGTGCGCCAGGCCATCGACGCGAGCCTCACACGCCTCGCGACGGACCACGTGGACGTCTACTACCTCCACCGCCTGGACCCGCTCACCCACATCGAGGAGACCGTGGCCGCCATGGCGGAGCTCGTCGAGGAGGGCAAGGTGCGCTACCTCGGTCTGTCCGAGGTGTCCTCGGCCACGCTGCGCCGGGCGATGTCCGTCCACCCCATCACCGCCGTGGAGTCGGAGTACTCGCTCTTCACCCGCGATCCGGAGG
>JAKEEX010000339.1 GCA_022616315.1 Myxococcaceae bacterium | reverse complement strand
TCACGGAGGCCACCTTCAGCAGCGGCCTGCCCGCGCGGTGTGGCCCCTCGGCGTTCGCCTTCTGGGGCTCCCTGGGCACCATGTTCCACGGCGAGGACAGCGCGGGGCCCCTCGAAGGTGGCTTCCTGCAGCCCAAGCTCCTCCTGCGGCACGCGTGGCGCGCGGTGGGGCGCTGCGCGGGGGACGAGCGCGAGGACTTCCCGTCCGAGAGCGAGGTCGCGGCAGGCGTGGACTTCGGCGTGCAATCCACGCGCGGACCTCTGTACGTCGCGGTGGTGATGGGCGTGCACCTCGGCTACTGCTGGAACTGCCCGGCGGGCTCCCTCATCTCCTTCGGGCCCCTCTCCAACGACTACCCGCGCGGCAACCGGGTGAAGATCGGCTTCAACATGAACTTCCTGCGCGTGGGCATGGCCTTCTGATTTCCCTCTCCCTCTGGGAGAGGGACAGGGTGAGGGGGCGGTGCGGAGCGTCGGTGCGGTCAAATCGAGGGATTCGGCTCGGACCCCGCGGAGAGCTGCATCAGCGCACGGAACTCCGGCGAATCCACGCGCATGAGCAGCACGGACACCTCCAGGTCCCCGGGCCCGCAGCCGAGCTGCAGATGTCGCTCCTGGCCGTGCAGGATTGGCACGTCCGAGCGGCCCTTCACCCCGCCGAGCGCCAGGTCCAGCGCCAGCGAGTAGCCCCCACCCACGACGGAGGGCAGCAGGGTGAGGCGGTAGTCCTCGACGCTCGCCCCGGGCTGGCGGCGCACGGCGCGCAGCGGCTTGCCGGACTCGCCCAGCAGCCTGGGCTGGGCCACCAGCCGCCCCCCCTGCCGCACCTCGAGCGCGAAGTAGAGCACCTCCGCGTGTGCGGCCGAAGAGAGCAGGAGCATGGCGGCCACGAGGAGGCTCGAGGTCACCGGGATGGGAGCGAGACGGGGCAGGTGCACGGTGAGGCTCCTCCCAAGCAAGTCGTACGCCAGCCGGGGGAGCCCATTTCTGCCCCGGGGCCTCCCTCTT
>JAKEEX010000338.1 GCA_022616315.1 Myxococcaceae bacterium | reverse complement strand
TCGGTCCGCTCGGGCGTGCTCGCGGTGTCGGTGAACGGCCGGCCGAAGGAGCGCGCCGCGCTAGACGGGCTTCTCGCCTGGGCGGAGCAGGGCGCGCGAGCGCCGACGGGGGCGTCCGTGGAGAAGAGGGCGGCGCACCCCGGCTCCTTCGCACTTTCCCTTCGGTGAATCGGCGGGCAGAGTCGCGGCCTAGGGGGGCTCGGCCGGACGCCCCGCGGAGGTCCATCATGCCCTTCGAACGTCCTCGGCGCTCGCCATGGCTCGCCGTGCTCCTCGCTGTCGGCGCGGCCTGCAGGCCAGCCCCGTCCCTGCCCGTCCTGGCGGAGCTCGAGACGCAGCCTCCGCTCTGTCCCACGGCTGCGGAGCTCGACGCGTTGCCGGTGCCGGCGGCGGCACCGGTCGACGGCGGCGGATTGTGCCGTGACGGGTGGTGCTGGGTGAACCACGAACCGCAGGGCCACACCCTGAACGCGCTGTGGGCGCACGCCACCGGCGAAGCCTGGTTCGTCGGCGAGGCCGGCACGGTGCTGCACTGGAAGGCAGGCGCGTGGAGATGGGAGCGCACTCCCACCCTGGCGAACCTCCGTGGCATATGGGGCGCGAGCCCGACCGACATCTGGGCGGTGGGTGACGGTGGCACGCTGCTCCACTTCGATGGCGCCGCGTGGACGGCCACGCCGGTGCCCGGCGCGGGCATTGACCTGCTGGACGTGGCAGGCGTCTCGGCCAGCGAGGTCTGGGCCGCCGGCAAGGGCGGCCTCCTGCTCCGGTGGAACGGCAGCACCTGGGTGCAGGTGGACAGCGGCACCTCGGAGGACCTCCGGGAGCTGTCGCTGCTGGGCGCAGACGACGTCTGGGTGAGCGCGGCCCAGACAGGGCTGCGGCGCTGCACCCCGTCGGGCTGCACCGCGCAGAGCGGCCCCCTGGCGGACGCCCCCACCACGCCGCCGACGGCCCTCTGGGAGAGCGGTGGGCAGCGCTGGGCTCTCTTCGCGCCGTCGCGCTTCTTCGTGTGGGAGGGCGGGGCGTGGCACGACGCGGGCATCCCGGAGGCGTCGCCCGGCGGGGGGTGGCCCCGGAACTACGACGCGCCGTGGGTGGGCGGTGCAAAGGACGTCTGGCTCGCCGAGTACCGCGAGCCCACGCCGAACCGCGCTTACGCGTATCTGCACCACTGGGATGGCCAGGCCTGGACGCACCTCGAGCCGCCTAGCGGGTCGCCGGCTGTCTACCCGGGACGCCACGCCTCGGTGTGGGACATCCGGAGGACTCAGGGGGCCGGGCCCTCGGACCTGTGGGGGTTCGGGAATGAGGGGGCTCTCCTGCGTTGGGACGGCTCCACTTGGCAGGATCTGCGCGCGCTGCGCGGGCTTCCCTCGGCATTCCAACCCGAAACGCCCGTCGTGTACGGGCATTACGACCTCGGGCTCGCAGCCGGTCCGGACGGGACGCGCGTTTGGGCCAACCCGACGGACAGCGGGCCGCAGAAACGGGAGTCGGGCGCCACCTGGGCGAACGACGAGGGCGAGTGGCACGTCCAGCTGCTCGAGCCTTATCCGTTGCCGTTGTGGCCCCTCCCCAGGCCCAAGGCCACGGTGCGGGGGACAGGTGTCCAGCCGCTGGAGATGGTGCTCGAGGGAGACTCCTTCCCTGACCGGGCGCGCGTACACGCGACCAGCGCGGACAACGTGTGGTCCATGGACCAGAAGCGCGCCTGGGCGTGGGACGGCGCCGCATGGCGCATCGCGCTCGAGGGCCGGGGCGAGCTCTTCGCAGTCTGGACGGCGGGCCCCGGCGACGGTTGGGTGGCCGCCACGGAGAAGCTGCTGCGCTGGGATGTCACGGCCTGGCAGGAGAGCGCGACGCCGGGGTTCACCGCTACGGCGCTGTGGGGGGCGTGGACGCGGGACCTGTGGGCGGTGGGCCGCAAGGGCGACGCCGCGGCCCTCTTCCACTGGGATGGCCTCACTTGGACCGAGGTGGTGACGCCCGCGACCGCCGGCGTCACCCAGCTCAACGCGGTGGTCGGCCGCTGCGGCAGCGAGGTGTACGCGGCCGGCAGCGGCGGCGCGCTCCTGGAGTGGGACGGCACGGCCTGGTCGCGCGTGCCTGTGCCGACCACGCGCCACCTCTACGGCGTGGCCCCCGTGGGCAAGGAGCTCTGGGTCTCGGGACAGGACGGCATGGTCCTGCGCAGGCCTCGAACGGCCCCCTGAGCGCCGTCCCTGAGCCTCCTCTCGAGGCCGCCTCCCGCTCGGGGTCGCAGGGACGGGCACGGCGCGAAGGCGCCATGGAAGCGCAGCAGGTTGGAGCCAGCCTCCCGGACGCTTGTCGCCACCAAGGCTTCCCGCTTTGCTACCGGAGCTTCCGACGCAACCAGCGCGGGAGGCCTCCATGACCACACCTACCCTCCCCCGCCTCCTCATCTTCGTCATCGCCTACCGCGCGGAGGCCACGCTCAAGTGGGTCCTCGAGCGCATCCCCGCTTCCCTCTTCGCGGACTACGACTGCGAGGTCCTCGTCGTGGACGACGCCTCGGAGGACCGGACCTTCGACATCGGCCGTGAGTACCGGGATGCACACCCCGAGATCCGACTGTCGGTGCTCCGGAACACGGTCAACCAGGGCTACGGCGGGAACCAGAAGGTGGGCTACGCGTACGCCCTCGCCGAGGGCTTCGACTTCGTCGCCATGGTCCACGGGGACGGGCAGTACGCCCCCGAGGAGCTGCCCCGTCTCGTGTCACCCCTGCGCGAAGGCCGCGCGGACGCCGTCTTCGGCAGCAGGATGATGACGAGGTTCGGTGCGCTGAAGGGCGGCATGCCGCTCTACAAGTACGGCGGCAACAAGGTGCTGACGTACCTGCAGAACCGGCTCCTCGGCACCCGGCTCAGCGAGTTCCACTCGGGCTACCGCGTCTACTCCGTGGCCGCGCTGCGCCGCCTCCCGTTCCGACTCAACAGCAACGACTTCCACTTCGACACCGAGATCATCCTCCAGCTGCTCAACGCCGGGCTGCGCATCCTCGAGCTGCCGATCCCCACCTACTACGGAGACGAGATCTCCCGCGTGAACGGCCTCAGGTACGCCAAGGACGTCATGGTGGCCACGGTGCAGAACGCCTTCCACCGGAGCGGCGTGCTCTACCAGCGAAGGTTCGACACGGGGCCGGAGGACAACAGCCACTACGACTTGAAGCTCGGCTACCCGAGCAGCCACTCCTGGGCGCTCGACGCAGTTCCCGCAGGTGCGCGCGTGCTGGACATCGGCGCGGGCCCAGGAGGGATCGCGCGTGAGCTCGCAGCGAAGGGGTGCCGGCCCGCGGTCGTGGACCAGCACCCTCCTTCCAGCGAGACGCCCGACGTGGACGTCTTCGTCCAGGACCTCGACCGGGACACCCTCGCCTTCGACGCGCGCGAGTTCGACCACATCCTCCTCCTGGACATCATCGAGCACCTCAAGGACCCGGAGCGCTTCCTCGAGCGGCTCCGCTCCCAGCTCGACCACCGCCCACGCACCGTGGTCCTCACCACGCCCAACGTGGCCTTCGTCGTGCAGCGACTCATGCTGCTCGCCGGCCAGTTCAACTACGGCAAGGCGGGCATCCTCGACCGGACGCACACGCGCCTCTTCACCTTCCGCTCCCTGCGCCAGCTCCTGCG
>JAKEEX010000337.1 GCA_022616315.1 Myxococcaceae bacterium | reverse complement strand
GCCCCCGCACCGTCCACGTTGTAGAGACCGTTGTTCTGGAAGTCCTCCTCCGAGGGAGACACGTCCGTCGTGCGGAACGAGTTCGTCAGGTGCGGTCCGCCGTGGCAGTGGTAGCACTCGGCACGCTCGCCGAAGAAGAGCTCCATCCCGCGGCGGGCCGCAGGTGAGAGCGCCTCGGGGTCACCGCGCTGGAAGCGGTCGAAGGGCGCGTTCCCCGACAGCAGCGTGCGCTGGAAGGAGGCGAGCGCGCGCGCGACATTCGGGAGCTTGAAGGGGTCCTCCTCGCCCGGGAAGGCAGCGCGGAAGAGCTCGGCGTAACGTCCGTCCTCGCGGAAGCGCTGCATCACCTCTTCCACGTGCGCGCCCGTCCCGAGCTCCACCGGCGCCTCCCCCGTCAGTGGCACCAGCGCCTGCGCCTCCAGCGTGTCGAGCAGCGGATTGGCCCACGTGTAGGTGGAGAGGTAGGCCACGTTAGCGAGCCCGGGCGAGTTGCGCGGCACCGCGTGCCCGGTGGAGCCCACGGGCGTCACGCGGCCGTCGCTGAAGGCGCGTGCCTGCTCGTGGCAGCTTGCGCACGCCTGCGTCCCGTTGGCCGACAGGCGCTCGTCGTAGAAGAGGAAGCGCCCCAGCTCCACCTTCTCCTCGGACATTGGGTTGTCCGCGGGGACGAGCGGCTCGGGGAAGCCTTCAGGCAGCTGCCATGCGTAGGGGCTGCACCCCAGCAGGGCCACCAGCGCTCCGGTGACGGTGACGCGCGCACTCCGCATGGGCCCCCTAGTCGAGCACGAGCTTCAGGCGGCCCGTGTGGCACATGTTGCACGCGCCCGAGCCGACGGGGAACGGCATGGAGATGCTGTCGGCCGTGGTCAGGTTCGTCACCTTCGGGACGACGGACTCCTCGGGCATGGGGACGGGTGCGGTGGTGTAGAAGTTTCCGGAGGCGTCCGTCTCCAGCGTGAGGACCTGCACACCTCCGGCGGTGAGGGTGATGGTGGCGTTGGCGTTGGGCTCGCGCCCCGGCGTGTACGCGGTGCCGGCCACGGTGAAGCGCCCCTTGCCGAGCCCCTCCTCCTGGTGACACGCCATGCAGTTGTTGCCCGCCTCGTGGCTGGTGCCGCCCCGCTGGCTCTGCAGCGCGACGTCGAGCTCCGGGCCGCAGGCGGCGAGGTGGAGCGTGAGCGCAGTGACTGCCTGCAGGGCCCACTTGCGTCGAGCGGACCCGACCGGCCCCTCTCCTTCCGGGAGAGGGACGGGGTGAGGGGGCTGTGCAACGGGGCTCAACAATGAACTTACCGGGTACACGCGTGACATGGCGTTCTCGCGTCTCCGTGTCTATTCGGCGCGAAGGAACGCACCGGGCCCCGAGGTGGGCGCGGGCGAGCCGGTGAGCCCCAGGCGGGACATGAGCTGCGGGCACTCCGGGTCATCCGCGCCGGACATGCACCCCGCGATGAAGTCCGTCTGGTTGTCGACGACGTGGTCCACGTCCGAGTCCGCGAGGAGGCCCGCCACGTCGAACACGACGGTGCCCGTGTCGGGGTGGAAGCCCTCGAGGACGACGGTGACTTCGTTTTCTGACACGCACTGGAAGCCCTCGGCCGGCGAGCCCGTGCAGCCCGTGGCCCCCAGGTGGAAGAAGTACTCCTCGTTCCCCGTCGTGCGCACGTCCAGCTTCAGGTACTTGTAGCCGCCCTGCCAGCTCCACCACATGCCCGGCACGTTGAGCGGCGCCTGCGCCCTGGCACCGTCCAGGTGGTTCTTCTCCTTCGGAACCCCCACCTTCAGCTCGATGGCCGTGTAGTCGTCGTGGGCCGGCGCGTACCCCACCACCTCGGTCCGGGTGGCGGCGCTGCCGGTGTTACAGGTGCCGGTGCCATCCTCGAAGTCCAGGAGGGCGATGCCGTCGCGCTGCCAGACGCCGTCCTCCTCGAGCTG
>JAKEEX010000336.1 GCA_022616315.1 Myxococcaceae bacterium | reverse complement strand
GGGATCCCCGGGCGTGGCGAGGTCCGGCTGAGGCTGACGGGAATGCAGCAGGAGACGACCCGTGTGGAGCTCGTGTCCACAGGGACTCCGCTCGAGTGAGCGAAGCCCGCGCAGGTGTGGCGGATCCAGGCCTTGCTCCTGCAGGTGTGGAAGGCGCTGGGTGAGGCAGGGCTGGCGGACGCGCAGGCACAGGCGGCCCGGTGGGCCGAGGCCGAGGCCATCGACGAGTGGCGCACGTTCCGGCCCCGCTGGGGCCTCACCGGGGCCGCGACCTACGTCATGGGCTCCGGCCAGTCCGGCTTCGCGGCACGCTTCGGGGTCCGGCGCTGGCTCGAGCCGCACCTCGTGGCGTCCACGATGCTGGAGTCCGAGTGGGGCACGCTGAGCGCCTCCCCCGGCTCCAGCGCCGTCTCCACACACCTGCTCGCGCTTCCCCTGCGCGTCGAGCTGGCACCGTGGACGGAGTTCAGCGCGGCCCACGGACTGCCCGACACGTCCTTCTCCCTGTTCGCCGGTCCCACCCTGATGATGCCCGGCGCGCTCGGCCCAGAGGCGGTCCCCGGGCTCCGCGCAGGCGTGGGGTTGCAGCTCCTCCACGCGACCGATGGTGTGCTGATGCCCCTCGTGGTGGAGGCGCACGTGCAGCAGCACGCACTTCCCGGCGGAGGGGTACGGGACGTGCGCTTCTCGGTGGGTGTGGGATTTTGACTATCGGACCAGCTTCGCCAGCTCGCGTGAGTTGTGTGCTCCGGCGAGCGGCCCTCGAAGCGCCCACCCCAGCTGCGCGCGCGGCACGCACCACAGCTGCAGCGCGTCCTCCCACTCACCGAGCACCGCCACCGCGCGCACCTCGCGCTCCTCCGCGAGGAGGCTGTTGAGGTTGTGGACGAGTCCTTCGAGGCCCTCCACCTCCCAGCGCTCGGTGTGCTCGCGGAAGGAGACGGTCAGCTCCAGCGCAGGCCTCTCTCGCACGTCCACCACACGCACCGTGCGCGCCGCACCGCCCATCTGCGCCACGAGGGGGCCGAACAGCTCGTCCGGGCGCACGTCGAGCGCCACGCTGAGGCCCCCTTCCAGGAGCCTCGCGTGACACAGCTTCAGGAGCGCCACGGCCTCCGGCTCGCCCCGGCGTGGCAGGCCCTCGGCGTCCTGCGGTGGCGGTTGGCGGAGCAGCTTTCGTTCGGCGAGCGCTGCGAGGAGCGGATGCGGAGGAGCCATGGCGCGTGAAGTCTGCACCCGCTCGAGGACGCCTGCTCGACCATCAAGGGCCGCGCCGGCGTCGAATTGGCAGCGACTACCGCGCACGCTCGTCCGGGTTCACCGGCGTGTCGGGAGGCTCACCGGTTCCGCCTGGCTCGTCGACGGGTTCCGGGGTTGCCGCGCCGGCGCCACCAGTGCCCTCTTCCGCGCCCGTGGGCGGCTGCCGCTCGGGCTCGCCGTGCAGCGGCTCCTCCATTCCGGCGCCTCCCGTGCCGGGCATCACCACACCCGCATCGGGGGTGGCGCCCTGGTCCGTCGCAGGCTGCGTCGCCTCGTCAGCCTTCTCCGCCGTCGTCCTGCAGCCTACGGCCCACGCAAGTCCGCCTGCGAGCAACAGCGTCAGCAACCTCCGCTCCAATGAACTGCCCGCCATGGCCCTTCCTCCTCCGCCGCGGGCACCACAAGCGGCGGCCGCGCAAGGAAGGTGGCCAGCCGAGGCTTCGGGAGAATGTGCAGCGTGCCGCGCGCCCGACTGCGCGGTCGCTCTCCTGCCCACCGACGACATCGCAGGCGCACGGGAAGCACGCGGTGTCCCCCGCGAGGCGCTCGACTCCATGGGCGAGCGATTCCTGCGCTTCCTCGAGCGTGTGGAGGCGCGTGCGGACCCCGAGGCACGGGCGGCGGCCCTGCGCACGCCGGTGCCACGCGCGCGGGTGCTCGACGTGCCGCTGTGAGGCGAGCCTACCCCTCGAGCTTGTAGAGCGACGCGGCGCGCGAGGCGAGGAAGCCTCGCGGCAGGAGGCGCGCGGAGAGGGCAATGGCCTGGTTCACCACGCCCGGAACGTACACGCCCCGCCGCTGCACCAGCGCGCCCACCGCCTCCCTCGCGCAGCGCTCCGCGGACATGACGCCCAGCTGGCCGGCCTTGAACTTCCGGTCCAGCCCCGCGAGCTCCAGCATCTCCGTGGCGATGCCACCGGGAGTGAAGACCGTCACCGACACGCCCCTCGGGCGGAGCTCCGCGCCGAGCGACTGGCCGAACTGGGTGACGAACGCCTTGGTGCCCGCGTACGCGGCCTGGAAGGGCATGGGCATGAGACCCGCGAGGCTCGAGACGAGCATCACCGCTCCCTTCACCCCGCCGTTCACCATGTGCCGCGCAACGCGCGTGGACAGCCCCACCACGCTGGTGACGTTGGTGTGGAGCAGCTGCTCGAAGCGCCCGGTCTCCAGGTCCAGCGCGTTGCCGTAGTAGGTGACTCCGGCGTTGAGGATGGCGGCGCTCAGCGAGCGTCCGTCGGTGGCCTGCGCGAAGACGCGCTCGGCCGCGCCGGGCTGCGCGAGGTCCGCCACCACGGGCACCGCCTCGACACCGTGGGCCGCGCGCAGCTCGGTGCACAGCGCCTCGAGCCGGTCCGCACGGCGGGCCACCAGCACCAGGTGGGTGCCGTGCTCTCGCGCCAGCACGCGCGCAATCTCCAGGCCGAGCCCCGACGAGGCACCGGTGAGGAGCGTCCAACGCGAGCGCAGCTGAAGTGCAGAAGTCGACATGTCGGAGCTTCTACCCTCAAAGGCAGCGCGCCTGCACGCGCCAACGCGGCCCCTCGCCTCCTCCCGGAGCGGGCCCTCGGGCCGCCTCAGCTCCCGAGCCCCCGGGCCAGCGCCGCGGCCGCCGCCTCCAGCACCTCCGGCGCGAGCGCATCCGCGGGCCGGGCGTCGAACGCGCCCCTTCCGCGCAGGTGCGCCGGCGTGTCCGCGAAGCGCGGCACCAGGTGCAGGTGGAAGTGGTGCAGCACGTCTCCGAGAACGAATGCGTAGACGTGCTCGGCCCGCAGGGCCTCACGCAGAGCCCGCGCGGCGCGGCTGGCAAGAGGTCCGAGCTCTCGCGCCGCCGCCGCCGGGAGGTCCCAGAGGCCCCGGACGTGCTCCTCGCTGGTGAGGACCAACCAGCCCGGAAGAGGGCTCGGGCTCGCCACCCCATGCAGCACCAGGCCCGAAGCGCGCACCAGCACGCCCCCCACGGGCCGCACCGTCCCCTGCGCAATCGCGCACCCGAGGCAGGGTGAGTTCACGTCCACCATGCCCCGGAGGCTATCCGTCGGGCAGCCGCGGCCGCGGGAAGGGCTCCTCCATCCCGCGTGCGTGCGCACCGGGCGGTCGGCCGTCTGCCTGCCACGTGGCTCGTCCGCCGGGACACTGAATCGTCCGCTGGCGGGCGTGGCCCTGTTGCGATGGACCGGGGGCCGGCGGGACAGTTGCACCTGCAATGATGCCCGCGGCCCCGCAGCTCTTCTCCCATCCACTGCGCGCCTCTGCGCTGCCTGGCATGTCGGCAGGGTTCGCACTCCTGGGGCTCTTCGGAGTGATGCTCGGCCGCGGGACGGAGCCTCAGGTGGGGCTCGCGCTCGCGGGCCTCGGCTTCGTGGGCGCGGTGGTCTGCCTCGTGGGTGCGCTGCGCGCGCCGCGGCTCCTGCGGCTGACGCCGGATGGGCTGGAGCTCGTGAGTCGGGTCGGTGTGCGGCACGTGCACTGGAGAGAGGTGCGTGCCGTCATCCGTGCGGATCCGCGCCGCGAGGTGGTGCTCGCTGCGTACGCGCTTCAGCTGGAGGGAGACCGGGAGGCGTGGCTGCTTCCCACGCTGGAGTCGGCCAGTGCGCTGAGGGACTGGATGGAGGAGACGGCCCGTCGCGCGGGACTGCGCTGGGAGGGGCATCGTGCGCTGCGCCCTGCGCGCGCACTCTCGATGCCCCCTGCGGCCGTGCCGTCCGTGGTGCGGCAGCGGCGGAGCAGCGACGCCCGGTGAGGCGCGTCAGACGTTGAAGCGGAAGTGCATGCAGTCGCCGTCCTGGACGACGTACTCCTTGCCCTCCACGCGCAGCAGGCCCTTCTCGCGCGCGGCGGCCTCGCTGCCCAGGCGGAGGAGGTCCCCGTACGCGATGACCTCCGCCTTGATGAAGCCCCGCTCGAAGTCCGTGTGGATGACGCCCGCCGCCTCGGGCGCCTTCGCGCCCTTGCGCACGGTCCACGCGCGGCACTCCTGCTCGCCCACGGTGAAGTACGTCTGCAGGCCCAGGAGCTTGTAGCCGCTGCGCACCACCTTGTTCAGGCCGGGCTCGGTGAGCCCCACGCTGTCCAGGAAGCCCGGGCGCTCCTCCTCGGGCAGCGCCTGGATCTCCGACTCCATCGCAGCAGCGAGCACGACCACCTCCGCGCCCTCCTTGGCGGCCATCTCGCGCACGGCCTTCACCATCGGGTCGGAGTCCTCCTTGCCGATCTGCCCCTCGGAGATGTTCGCGATATAGAGCACCGGCTTGGCGGTGAGCAGGAACAGGTCGCGGATGACGGCCTTCTCCTCGGCAGTGAGGCCGAGCGAGCGCACCGGCTTGCCCTCGTTGAGCGCGGCCACCAGCCGGTCGAGGAGTGCGAGCTCGGCCTTGGCCTCCTCCCCCGCCTTGCCGCCCACCTTGGTGTTCTTCTGCGTGCGCTCGCGCCGCTTCTCCACCGTGGCCAGGTCCGCCAGCGCGAGCTCCGTGTCGATGACCTCGCGGTCGCGCAGGGGGTCCACGCCCCCCTCCACGTGGGTGACGTTCTCGTCCACGAAGCAGCGCAGCACGTGCAGCACCGCGTCCACCTGGCGGATGTTGGCGAGGAACTGGTTGCCCAGGCCCTCGCCCTTGCTCGCTCCACGCACCAGCCCGGCGATGTCCCAGATCTCCAGCGTCGTGGGCACCTTCTTCAGGGGCTTGACGAGGGCCGTGAGCTTGTCGAGCCGCTCATCCGGCACCGGCACCACGCCCTGGTTGGGCTCGATGGTGCAGAAGGGATAGTTGGCTGCCTGCGCCGCGCCAGCCTGGGACACGGCGTTGAAGAGGGTGGACTTGCCCACGTTGGGCAGGCCGAGAATTCCAATGGAGAGAGCCATAAGCGGCGGCGGACCCTAACAGACGTCGCGCGCGACGCACGGACGAGGTGCGGGTCCCCCCATGGGCCCCTTCCCGTCGCATGCGCGTGCGGCGAGCAACCGTGGGAGGACAGCCGGGCGGGGGGCCTTCATTCCCCGGGGGCCGACGCGAGTCAGAGGCCCTCAGGCCTCCGGAGCCGCGCCACCCAGAAGGAGCGCCAGCTGCCCGCTCTCCTGCTCGCCGGGCGGCTCCTCCGCCTCCGGAGGCAGCTCGAGCTCCGCGTCCCGCAGCCGGGCCAGGGTCGGCACCTCGAAGAGCACGCCCTGCAGCGCGTCCACCGGCGCAGCACCGGACGCAGCCGGCAACACGGGCGGGAGGGGTGAAGGGAACGCGCGGCGCTTCATCTCGGGCCTCCTCGAGGCAGCGAACCTCTCGAGGCCCAACTCAAGCCCGCAGCGGGCGGGCGAGCAAGCCCCCGACACACGCCCGGAGCCGATTTTCCGGCCCCGCGTGAGAGTGGCACTGTGACGGCCCCTCACCCTTTCCCTCTCCCCGAGGAGAGGGAAGCTGGGCTCAAGGTTCCGACACGGTGACGAAGTTCTCCTCTCCCCCTGGGAGAGGGACAGGGTGAGGGCAAGCGGCCGAAGCCGTGCTCAGGCCCGAGGCGTCTTGGAGGCGTCCTCCGCGGGCACCTCGCGGACGAACTGCTGCGCCAGCGCGCGGTGCCGGCTGTCGTCCATCTTCTCGCCGAGCAGCTTCTGGGCGATGTCGATGGCCATGTCCACGGAGAGGGCCTTCAGCTCCGCGACGGCCTTCTTCTGCTGCTCCGTGATGTCGCGACGCGCGGACTCCTTGAGGGCCTCCACCTCGCGCTGGGCGCTGGCCTTCATCTCGTCGCGGAAGTGCTCCATCTCCGCCTGGTTCTTGCGCACCAGCTCGGCGGCCTCGCGGCGGGCGTCGGCGATGGCCATCTTCTGCTCGAGCAGGAGCTTCTCCGCCTCGGCGCGCTCGCGCTTGGCGGCCTCGATGGCGCCGGTGATCTGCCGCTCGCGCTCATCCGCCAGGGCGAGGATGGGGCCCCACGCCTTCCAGCGCAGCACGGCGAAGACCAGGATGAAGGTGACGAGCGTCCAGAAGATGAGGCCCGGGCGAACGTCGGTGAATCCGGAGGCGAGCACGAGCGGCATGGACATGGCGGTTTCCTTCGGGTGCGGCGGTGATCCGGTGAGGGACTGCGGTGCTGCGGACTGCGAGCGCGCCCCCCTTGGGGAAGGGTCTCCCCCGCCAGGAGGGGCGCGCGTCCTTCAAGCCCGACTCAGACCTTGACGGCGAGCAGGATGCACACGACCAGGGCGAACAGGGTCGCGCCTTCGATGAGCGCCGCGGCGATGATCATCGAGGTACGGATGTCCGCGACCGCGCTCGGCTGACGGCCGGTGGCCTCCATCGCGGCGCCGGCGAGGCGGCCGATACCGAGGCCCGCGCCGATGATGGCCAGGCCCGCGCCGATGCCAGCGGAGAGGTAAGCAAGAGCAACGTTGGTCATGTGGGTCTCTCTTCGTGTCCGCAGTGGATGGTCGGGGGGTCCCCGCCGCTGCGCTTTCGGGTTGTCGTTGGACTCGCTTGGGTCTTCGGGGGAGTCCGCTTCGGTGATGTGCCCGGTGGACGACCTCCGGCGGCCTTTCGCACCGCCGGGTGACAACACGCCCACTCCGTGATGGCGGTGGGCGACTGCGTTTCAGCGCTTCCTCGCTAGTGCCCGTGCCCGTGGGCCTCGTGCCCGTGCTCCTCGTGGTGGTGCGCCACGGCGACGCCCATCCCGATGAACAGCGCGGAGAGCATGGTGAAGACGTAGGCCTGCACGAAGGCGACGAACAGCTCGAGCAGGTAGATGCCCATCGCGAACGGGACGCTCATGAAGGCGAGCGCCGCGTTCTTCAGGATGAAGATGAGGCCCAGGAGGAAGAAGATGACGATGTGGCCCGCCAGCATGTTGGCGAAGAGTCGCACCGTCAGCGCGAAGGGCTTGGTGAAGAGGCCCAGGATCTCCACCGGAATCATGATGGGCCACAGCGCCCAGTGGACCCCACCGGTCAGGTGCGCCAGGTACGCCTTGAAGCCCGCCGCGCGGATGGAGGCGAACTGGGTGACGAGGAAGACGCACACCGCCAGGCCGAGGGTGACGGCCAAGTTGGCGGTGGCCGTGGCGCTCCAGGGCAGCAGCCCCAGCAGGTTCATGAAGAGGATGAAGAAGAAGATGGTCAGCAGGAACGGCGTGTACTTCGCGCCGTACTTCGTCCCGATGTTCTTGATGGCCAGCTCGTCCCGGACGAAGAGGATCATCGCCTCGAACAGATTGGCCCAGGTGCCGCGCGGCACCAGCTGACGCTTGTCGCGGTTGGGGACGGTCAGCATGAGCAGCACGAGCAGCCCCGCGGCAATCCACATGAACAGGGTGTGCTTGGTGATGGAGAGGTCCAGGCAGCCCTGCGCGAGGCTGGGACGCGCCACCCCGTGGTCTCCGTGAGCCTCCGCACCGGCGAGCGGCTCGCAGCTGCGCCCCCCCCACGGCATGGGGACGAAGAGCTGCGGCAGGAGGTACGTCTTGTTGTACTTGTCGAGGATCGGGACCTCGAGCTCGTACTCGTTGGAGTCGGAGACGTGGTGGAGGATGTAGTCCGCGACGGACACCTCCTTCTCGTCCACGCCCTGGGCGTGCTCCGCCCCGGGCCCCTCCTGCGGCTCGGCGAGCGCCAGGCCCGCCACCAGCACCACACCTGCCACCAGAAGCCGCCGCATCACTCGCTCCTCGCTGGGCCGGACTTGGCACCGGCCAGCACGTACCGCACCTCGATGGCCTGCGCCGCCAGGTAGGGGACGAAGAACCCCGCCACGAACCACGGCACCGCCCCTTCCCACAGCCTCAGCACCATCACGCCCCCGAAGACACACACCATCCGCAGGCACAGCACCCACACCATCGCGGCCATGGCCTCCTTCAGGCCACGCTGCACGGCCCTCCGCTTGAGCAGGAGGCTCACCACACCCGTCGCCACCACGAGCAGTGTCCCCACCAGCACGCCCAGCCGCTGCGGCCCCTGCGCGGCCACGCCCGCCACCACGCCGAGCCCCAGCACCGCCGCCATCCCGACGAAGGCCCGCCTGAGCTGTGCGTCCATGGCCATCACCGTCACTTCTTCCTTCCGAGCTTCGAGAGCGACACGACGAAGGCGTAGAAGCCGACGCCAATCCCCAGCACCGACAGCGCCAGCAGCAGCCACGGCCCGGTGCCCAGCCAACGGTCCAGCAGGTACCCCAAGACCACTCCCACCACCGCCCCGCCAATGAACCGCCACACCGCGTCCACCAGCGGCTGCGCCTGGCGCATCCCACGCGCCGTGGGGCTCAGCCCGTCCCGCTCGCCGTCCTTGCCCTCCTCCGCCATCCGTCGACTCCTCGAAACTTCTGCAAGGCGGCCCTTCCCCCTGGCCCCTGACACCCCTTCACGCCCACATGGGAAGGCGCGCGCGGACTACCACGCCCCTGCGGGCCGGGGCAACCGCCATGGAGGACCCGTCACGCCACCCGTCCCCCGCCGGGCTCATACCAGCGCGTAGCAGGAGCGAAGGGAGGCGCGTGTCCGGGCTGCCGGGCGGGGTGGGACACCCTCGCAGGCCCCGATCCGCTGAGTTAAGAGAGCACACATGATGACCTCGACCGTCCTTGCCAGCCTCTCCGCCGCGCTGCTGCTGGGCAGCCCCGTGAAGACCGATATCGAAGC
>JAKEEX010000037.1 GCA_022616315.1 Myxococcaceae bacterium | reverse complement strand
CCTCGCGGTGGTGCTTCCACACGCGCGCGGCAGCCAGAGCGCCCGCAGGCCAGCACGGGAGCGCACCCGCGTCACCCGCGGGGCACCGTGACTCACCGAGGTGCCAACTTCATCCGCGGTTTGAATGAGTCCCACCGCGAAGTGACCAGGTCATACTCTCCCAGGGGAAGAGAGAGCAGTTGAAGTCATGGCCTCGCGTCCGGACGGAAGCGCCGCTCGATGCGCGATCGGAGCAGCGCCAGCACGTCCTTCTCCTTCTGCTCCGCCTCCGGTGCCAGCTGGAGCGTCACCACGCCCGGGCCCACCGCGACGTCGGGCGGAAGCACCGCGCCTCCCTGCACCAGGACCAGGTGCTCGGGGGGCAGCTCCAGCGCGTAGGGCGTGACGTACAGCTCCACGAGGCGCCGGCGCAGCTCGGCGGCGGTGAGGGCCTCACGCTCCTCCGGAAGCAGCTGGAAGCCCACGCCCAGCCCACCGAAGCGCACCACCACCTCCACCACCAGGCCCAGCCGCAGCGCGTGGGGCAGAAGCGCCTCCTGGCCCTCCGACTTGCTGTAGAGCCAGTAGCTCTTCACCGCCGCGTGGCACTGCGGGCACACCTGGCCGTGCAGCTCGTCCAGGCCACGCGTCCGCATGAGATGCACCAGGTACACGTCCGCGTCGCAGTGGCGGCAGGCCTCCCGCGAGCCCAGCACGCCGAGCACCAGCCGCCCCAGCTGCGCCACCTCCTCGCGCTGGAGCGCCAGCGGCACCGCGGCCAGCAGCTCCACCTCGCGCAGCTGCAGCCCGAAGCGCACCTCGCCCTTCTGCACCCGGAGGCCCAGCTCCAGGTGGCGCGGCAGGCGCGTGAGGGCCATCTCGTACGGCGGCGCCTCGGGGCACGCGAGACGCAGCGCTTCGTAGCGCTCCTCCCATGCCTCGCCCGAAGCGAGCCCCGGCGGCGGACGGCCCGCAGCCTCGGCGAAGAAGGCCATGAGCGTCAGCCACACGTCCCAGGGCGCCTCCTGCGCACGCTCCTCGAGCTCCCGCGCCAGCGTGCGCGCCCGCTCCGTGGCGCGCTGCCGCTCCAGGCGCAGCACGCCCTTGCGGACGAGCGAGCTCTCGAGGACCGGGTCGAACACCCGGAGCTTCTTTCCCTTGTCGGTCGGATTGAGGGCGGAGATGGCTCGGCTCCTCGCGTGAGTGAGCGCGCGCGCGGCGCGCTCGAGTTGCAGAATCCGCGCGCGCACGTCCGGGGACATGGCGCGCACCTCGTCCTCGAGCGCCTCGAGCTCCTCGGCCAGGTAGTCCCGGCCCTCGGCCTCGCAGGCTCGGGCTTCCTCGTACAGGCGCGCGGTGGCGGTGGCGCGCAGCCGCTCGCGGTGCAGGCGCAGGCTGGAGGCAGCCGTGGCGAGCATGCGCGTGCGTCCCTCCAGGTGCGCGATGCGCTCCTCGTCGGTGATGGCCTCCAGGACCTCGCCGGCGCCGAGCCTCACCGTCATCAGCTCCAGCATCGCGAGGTCCCCGGCCTCGTACGCCTGGTTCGCCTGGGCCATGAGCCCGCCCATCCGCGCTCGCTCCGCGTCCGTCCGCGCAAGGTCCGGGTGCAGCACCCGCGCGAGCATCCGGTGCAGCCGCTTGACGACGCGCGCCTCCTCTTGAGGGCCCGAGCGTGTGAGCGCGACCTCCTCCGTGGAGGCGTCCTCCCCGTCCTCTTCCCCGTCCTCAGGCGACTCCGTGTCCCCAGGGCTGTCGTCCTCCGCATCACCCCAGGGCAGGGCAGCGGCGGCGGCGCGTGGCTGGAGGAGGCGCGGAGCTCGCCTGCGTCTGTCCCGCGAGGGTGGCGCACCGGACTCGTAGAGACGGGAGAGGCGTGCGAGCTCGTCCTGGAGCATCCGCAGCCGGCCCAGGCAGCGCTCCCAGTGGTCCGCCTCGGCCTGGGCGTCGCCGAGCGACACCTCGTACTCCTGCGCGAAGCGCTCCAGCTCCCGCGTGTACGCCTCCACCTCCGCGTCGAGCGCGTCCAGCTCCGCGAGCACCTCCTTCAGGTGGTGCTCGGCCTGGTGCAGACGCGGGTTGCCGGCGGGCGTGCCGGTGGGGACCAGCGCCACCTGGACCGGCATGGGGAGCGGCGCGGAGCTCGGCATGGCGAGGGCTCCACCTCTAGCACTCCGCGCGGACGTCCGCGCGTCGCGGGTGGTCCACGGAGACGCGCCCGCCTGTCTGCTCCGG
>JAKEEX010000335.1 GCA_022616315.1 Myxococcaceae bacterium | reverse complement strand
GAGCGTGCCTTCTTTCTCGCTGATGTTCTTCGCGAGCAGCGCGGACTCGGAGTCGGACGAGGGCTACGGTCTGTTGCTGGAGAGCAGCCGCTTCGCGGACCGCCACGGCTACGAGGCGGTGTGGGTGCCGGAGCGCCACTTCGCGCGCTGGGGTTGCCTGTACCCCAATCCCTCGGTGCTGCACGCGGCGCTGGCGCGCGAGACGCGCCGGGTGCGGCTGCGCGCGGGGAGCGTGGTGCTGCCGCTGCACGAGCCGCTGCGGATCGCGGAGGAGTGGGCGATGGTGGACCGGCTGTCGGGCGGCCGGGTGGACCTGTCGTTCGCGTCGGGCTGGAACCCGACGGACTTCGTGCTGTCGCCGGGGAGCTACGCGGGTCGTCACGAGGCGGTGTTCGCGGGGATCGAGGAGGTGCGCCGTCTGTGGCGCGGTGAGCGGGTGAAGCGGGTGGGAGTGGACGGTCAGGAGGTGGAGGTGCGGACGTACCCGACGCCGACGCAGCCCGAGGTGCCGGTGTGGGTGACGGCGGCGGGGAATCCGCGGACGTTCGAGCGTGCGGGAGCGGTGGGCGCGAACGTGCTGACGCACCTCTTGGACCAGGGCGTGGAGTCGATGGAGGAGAAGATCGCGCTGTACCGGGCTTCGCGCGCGCGTCACGGGCACGACCCGTCGACGGGGCGCGTGACGATGATGCTGCACACGTTCGTGGGCAGCGGGCTGGAGGAGGTGCACGCGCGGGTGCGGGGTCCGTTCAGCGCGTACCTGAAGTCGATCGCACCGCAGCTGGGGAGCTTGGCGCGCAGCCGGGGCCGAGAGCTGGACGTGAGCCGTCTGTCGGCGGGAGACCTGGAGGAGTTCGTGGGTTTTCTGTACGAGCGCTTCTTCTCGACGCGTGCGCTGCTGGGTACGCCGGAGAGCTGTCGTGGGCTGGTGTCGCGTCTGGAGGGGATCGGGGTGGACGAGGTGGCCTGCCTGCTGGACTTCGGCCCGCGGACGTCGGAGATCCTGGCGAGCCTGCCGCACCTGAACCGCCTGCGGGAGCTGTGCCGCAAATCGCCGGCGCGCGCGGCGCCTCCGGTGCGGGTGCAGCGCGAGGGCGAGGTCGTGACCGTGCTCCGCGGACCCGCGGCCG
>JAKEEX010000334.1 GCA_022616315.1 Myxococcaceae bacterium | reverse complement strand
CCGGGCGCCGCCGTGCGCACCGAGGTTCCTTCCGGAGCGGCAAGGTCGATGCCGTCGTGAGGCTCGCGCCCCTTCTTCCCGAAGCGCGCATACAGCACGCCTCGCAGAGGCCACTCGAGCGTTCCGCGTGCGGAAGCGACCTCGGCGCTCACCGCTCTCGAGCCCGCTCCACTTTTCCCCGAAGAGATCACTTCCCCCACCCCCTGCGAGCCACCTCCCCTCTCCCCCTGGGAGAGGGACGGGGTGAGGGGGCCGTCGGCCCGAGCTCCACACTCCGGCACGACGAGCACCTGCCCCACCTTCAAGGTGCGCGGGTCCTTCATTCCATTCGCACCGAGCACCGCCTCCACCTCACACCCATACATCCGCGAGATGCGGAACACGGTCTGCCCCGCCTCCACGGTGTGGCGAGTGGGTCTCTGCGCCACGGGGGTCACGGGCACCTGCGCAACCTCCGGCTCCGCGAGCTGGAGCTCGGGATGCGTCTCCGCGGAGGTCGCGGCGCTCTCCACCTCGTCCGCGCGCTGCACCGGGCGCGTCGCAGCGCACCCGCTCACGAGGACGCAGAGGAGCGCCCGCAGGGCCGCGCCCCGCAGCGTCACTCGCCCTCTCCCTGGTTCCGGACGAACCCGGGCAGCTGCCATCCACCCATCCACTCGAGCATCGAGTGGTTCGTGAGGTCCAGGTGGAGCGGCGTGACGGAGATGGCCTTGTGGTTGAACACCGCGTTGCAGTCGCTGCCCGGGATGTCGTCGTGCTGGTACTCGCTCCCGCCAATCCAGTAGTACTTGCGGCCGCGCGGGTCCGTGTTCTCCACCACCTCGTAGCCGTACGTGTGCCTTCCCAGCCGCGTGACGCGGTAGCCGTTGGGCTCGGCCACGTCCCCCGGCACGTTCACCGACAGCAGCATGCGCGGCGGCAGGGGCCGCTCGAGCGCCGCGCCCGCGAGCGCACGGGCAAACCGCGCCGCCGCCCCGAAGTCGAAGTGACGCCGAGACACGAGGCTGAACGATATGGAGGGCACGCCGAGCAGCGCGCACTCCATGGCGGCCGCCACGGTGCCGGAGTACGTCACGTCGTCCGCGAGGTTGGGACCGTGGTTGATGCCGCTCACCATGAGGTGGGGCCGAGCATCCTTGAGGATGTGGTTCACCGCCAGATAAGCGCAGTCCGTGGGGGTTCCATCCACGCTGTACCAGCGGGGCCGCACCTCCTTGATGCGGAGCGGCCGGTGCAGCGAGATGGAGTGGCTCGCGGCGCTCTGCTCGCGGTCCGGCGCCACCACCCACACCTCCCCGAGGGGGCTCACGGCGTCCACGAGCGCCTTGAGCCCCTCCGAGAAGTGACCGTCGTCGTTGCTGACGAGGATGCGGTAGGGCTGGCTCACGGCACCTTCAGGGCCTTGAGAGCGGACCGTCCGGCGTAGCGCGCCGCGCCCCCGAGCTCCTCCTCGATGCGCAGCAGCTGGTTGTACTTGGCGACTCGGTCGCTGCGGCTGGCCGAGCCGGTCTTGATGAGGCCGCAGTCCAGCGCCACCGCGAGGTCCGCGATGGTGGTGTCCTCGGTCTCGCCGGAGCGGTGGCTCATGATGGAGGTGTAACCGGCCTTGTGGGCCATGCGCACGGCCTCCATCGTCTCGGTGAGCGAGCCGATCTGGTTCACCTTCACGAGGATGGAGTTGCCCACGCCGTCACGGATGCCGCGGGACAGCCGCTCGGTGTTGGTGACGAAGAGGTCGTCCCCCACCAGCTGGACCCGGCTGCCGAGCGCCTGGGTGAGCATCTTCCAGCCCTCCCAGTCGTCCTCCGCGAAGCCGTCCTCGATGGAGACGATGGGGTACTTCGCGCACCAGCCCTCGTACAGCGCGAGCAGGCCCGCGCGGTCCAATGTCTTGCCCTCGCCCTTGAGGGTGTACCTGCCGCTCGCCTTGTCGAACCACTCGCTGGATGCCACGTCCAGGGCGAGCGCCACCTGCTCGCCGGCCTTGAAGCCCGCGGCCTGGATGGCCTCCATCACCAGGTCCAGCGCCTCCTGGTTGGCGCCGAGGTCCGGCGCATAGCCGCCCTCGTCCCCCACGCCCGTGGCGAGCTTGCGGCCCTTCAGGATCTTCTTCAGCGCGTGGAAGATCTCCGCGCCCCAGCGCAGCGCCTCGCGGAAGGAGGGCGCGCCCACGGGCATCACCATGAACTCCTGCACGTCCACGCGGGTGTCTGCGTGTGCGCCGCCGTTGAGGATGTTCATGAGCGGCACCGGAAGGGTGCGCGCCTGCACCCCGCCGATGTAGCGGTAGAGCGGCAGCTGGTGGGCCCGCGCCGCGGCATGCGCGGCCGCCATGGAGACGGCGAGGATGGCGTTGGCGCCCAGCTGGCTCTTGGTGGGCGTGCCATCCAGCTCGAGCATGCGGTGGTCGAGCGCGTACTGGTCCGACGCATCCATGCCCACGATCTCCGGGGCGATGGTCTCCATCACGTTCTCGACGGCCTTGAGCACGCCCTTGCCCAGGTAGCGGGACTTGTCTCCGTCCCGGAGCTCGAGCGCCTCGTGCTCGCCGGTGGAGGCGCCGGAGGGCACGGCGGAACGGCCCACCGAGCCGTCCTCGAGCTGCAGCTCCACCTCGACGGTGGGATTGCCTCGGGAGTCCAGGATTTCGCGCGCGTTCAGATCAACGATGTGGGTCATAGAGCGCAGCGTTCTAGAGCCCGCTCCCCTCCCTCGCAAGCATGAGTCCGGGGGCCCGCTCGCGAGCGTGGCGGGGGCGACACCCCTCGCTCAGACCGCAAGGTCGATGATGATGACGCCGCGCGAGGGCTTGTCCTCCTCCTCACGCTCCGGGCCGCGGCGCGGCACGCCCTCGGGGGCGGGCAGCGGCAGCTCCACGACAGGGCGCTGGTCGTGCTCCTGCCGCAGGCGCTCGCGGCGCTTCAGCTCCTCGATGATGAACGCGTCGAGCATGTCCGCG
The DNA here is from genome assembly GCA_022616315.1 of Myxococcaceae bacterium. Classification (GTDB taxonomy): domain Bacteria; phylum Myxococcota; class Myxococcia; order Myxococcales; family Myxococcaceae; genus JAKEEX01. Next base: position 6,360 of record JAKEEX010000334.1, on the reverse strand, counting down.
TCCTCCGGGCGCGCCGCTCCATGCGGCGTGCCCACCGCACCGGCTGCCTCAGCTTTCAAGTCTAATCCAACCGAGCGGGCCCGCAAGGTCTGGCGCTGCGCACGGCCCGGGCCGGAGGAAAGGCCCCTGGGTCCGCGCACACGCGCGACCGTCCCCCGAGCAGACGGGCGGGCACGGGCGTCAGACCCGCTCCGCCGCCCTCTTGAAGTTCTCGAGGAGCTTGGGGAGCGACGTGTCCACGAGCGTGTTGATGATGGCCCGTGGCACGAGCGGCCCGAGGCCGATCTCCACCGTGTAGGTGGCCTTCGTCTTCCCCTCCCCCGCGGGCTCCAGCACCCAGCTGCCGTGGTTGTCCTTGAGGACCTCTCCTTCCACGAAGGACCACTCCACCCGGCTGGGCGGGTGGGCCACGTGGCGCAGCGTGTACCGGATGCGCTTCACCACGTCCGCGTCGTACTGCACCGTGGCGGCCCCTCCGCTCGCGCGCTCCAGGACGCGCACCGAGCGCACCTCGGGGATGAAGTCCGCGTAGCGCTCGTAGTCGGTGATGGTCGCGAACACCTTCTCCATCGGAGCGTTGATGACGATGCTGCGCGTGGCGCCGGGCATGGGGCCTCCTCGGGGTGGGACGGGGAAGAGAAGCCTAGCCCGCGAGGCCGGGCTTGCGGTCGAAGCGGTGCGTGGCCTGGACGTAGCGCACGGTGCCCGACTTGGAGCGCATGACCACCGAGAAGGTCTCCGCGCCGCCCGCGAGGAAGCGCACGCCCTTGAGGAAGTCACCCGTGGTGACGCCGGTGGCCGCGAACATGACTTCGCCCCTCGCGAGCTCCTCGGCGGTGTAGATCTTCTTGATGTCCTTGATGCCCATCCTCGCGCAGCGCTCGGCCTCCTCGGCGTTGCGCGGAACGAGCCGTCCCTGCATGTCACCGCCCACGCAGCGCATGGCCGCCGCGGTGATGACGCCCTCCGGTGCGCCGCCCGTGCCCATGAGCACGTCCACGCCGGACTCCTCGAAGCAGGTGGACAGGCCGCCGGCCACGTCCCCGTCCTCGATGAGGCGCACGCGCGCACCCGCCTCGCGCACCTCGCGGATGAGGGCCTCGTGCCGCGGGCGGTCCAGGATGACGACGGTGAGGTCGGAGACGTAGCGGTTCATCTTCTCCGCGATGTTGCGGAGGTTCTCCGACGGGCTCCGGGCCAGGTCGATGGCGCCATGCGCCCGCGGGCCCACGGCGATCTTCTCCATGTACGTGTCCGGCGCGTTGAGCAGGTGTCCCCTCGCCGCCATTGCGATGACCGAGATGGCGCCAGGGCGGCCGTAGGCGCACAGGTTGGTGCCCTCGAGCGGATCCAGCGCGATGTCCACCGCGGGGCAGCTGGCCTCGCACTTGCCCACGCGCTCACCGATGTAGAGCATGGGCGCCTCGTCGCGCTCGCCCTCACCGATGACCACGGTGCCGTCGATGTTCATCGAGTCGAAGGCGCGGCGCATGGCGTCCACCGCGGCCTGGTCCGACTCGTTCTTGTTGCCGCGGCCCATCAGGCGCGCGGAGGCGATGGCGGCCATCTCGGTGACGCGGACGACCTCCAGTGCGAGGTTGCGATCCATGTGAAGTGTCTCCTCGGGGAACTGCGGGGAAGGTGTGGGGCGTGGGGCGCGCCCGTGGACTTATCGGGTTGAGCCTTCTCCCTGAAGCCGCTGGACGACGGCCTCGGGGAGCCGGGTCGGCCTTCCATCCCGTCCGATGCAGGCGTGGACGGTGTACCCGGTGGCCAGCAGCCTGTCCTCGCCCTCGCGGAACAGCTGGTAGCCGAAGGTCAGGGAGGCGCGCTTCACTTCGCGCACCTCGGTGCGGATGACGAGCATGTCGTCATACCGCGCGGATGCCTTGTACTCGACGTGCGCCTCCACCACCGGGAGGAGGAGCCCGTCGCGCTCGAGCTCACGGTAGCTGCCGCCGTGCGCTCGGAAGAGCTCGCTGCGCGCGAACTCGAAGTAACGCAGGTAGTTTGCGTAATAGACGACACCCATCTGATCGGTGTCGCCGTAGATGACTCGGAGCCGCGCCTCGACCATGCCCTCGACCATGTAAAAGTGCGGCAACGTAGGCGCACCGCTGGGTGTCGGCAAGCGACGGGGGGACGGAAAGTCCGATTGCATCGTTAAGAAATGCAGCGAGACTGCCCCCATGCGCCGCTTCCTCACCCTGCTCGCCCTGCTGGCTGCCGTCCCTGCCCTCGCCCGCCCGCCGCGGCTGGCGGTGGTGCTCTCGGTGGATTCGCTCGGGAGCGACGCGCTCCTGAGGAACCGTCCGCGCCTGAAGAAGGGGCTCGCCACGCTCCTGGACGGTGGCGCCTTCTTCCCGTACGCCCGCTACGCCTTCGCGGAGCCGTCCACGGGGCCTGGCCACGCGACGCTGTCCACGGGCGCGAACCCCTGGCGGCACGGCGTGGTGAGCAACCGCATCTTCAACCGCGCCACCCTCCGCGTGGAGGCCATCTTTGCGGACCCGAGCCACCCCGTGCTGGAGGCGCCGCTGTCCCCCACGGAGGATGTGAGCCCGGAGCGGCTCGCGGCGGAGACGCTCGCGGACAGGGTGCGGCTGTCCACGCAGGGGCGGGGCAAGGTGGTGTCCCTCTCCGGGAAGGCGCGCGCGGCGGTGTCCCTCGCGGGGCGCATGGGCCAGGCGTGGTGGTTCCACGAGCAGGTGGGCCGCTTCGTCACGGGCACCTGGTACGCGAAGGAGTTCCCCACCTGGGTGCGCGCCTTCAACGAGAAGCGCCCGGCGGACCGCTACCACGGCAAGACGTGGACCCTGGCGCTCCCCGAGAAGGAGTACGTCGGTGAGGATGACCGGCCCTTCGAGACGGACCACGCGGGGCTCGGGCGCACCTTCCCCCATCCGCTCCGCGGGGGCGCGGAGAAGCCCGGGCCGCAGTCGTACCTGGCCCTCGTCGGCTCGCCGTACCTCAACGAGCTGCTCGTGGACTTCGCGAGGGCTGCGCTCGAGGCGGAGAAGCTCGGCCAGGACGGGGTGCCGGACGTCCTCGCCGTGAGCTTCAGCGGCGTGGACAACGTGTACCACGCGTACGGTCCCTACTCGCTCGAGTACCAGGACGCGCTGGTGCGGCTGGATGCGCAGGTGGCCACGCTGCTCGAGGCCGCAGCGAAGGCCGCCGGGGGCAAGGAGAACCTGGTGGTGGTCCTCACGGGTGACCATGGCGGCGCGGCCATCCCCGAGGAGTGGGCCGCTGCGGGCATGCCCGCTTCGCGGGTGGACTCCGTGCGCCTGCAGGAGGGGCTCCGCAAGGAGCTGAGCACGCGCTTCAGCGTGGACGTCACGGTGTCCGTCGACGAGACGGACGTGTACCTGGCGGGGAAGGCGCTGGAGGACAAGCGCGTGGACATGGCGGCGGTCCGGCGTGCGGCCGCGCAGTGGCTGGAGGCGCAGCCCCACGTGCGCGCCGCCGTGGCCAAGGACGACCTGGCGTCCGCGCCCGACCGCAGCGGAGTGATGACCGCCCTGCGCAAGGGCTTCTATCCGGGCCGCAGTGGGGACGTGCTGCTCGTGCTCGAGCCCTTCCACGTCTTCATGAGCGGGAGCACCGGCACCAACCACGGCATGCCGTACGCATACGACAGCCAGGTGCCCGCGGTGTTCTACGGCAGGGGCGTGAAGCCGGGCGTGTACCGGCAGGACATCGACGCGACGGACATCGCCCCCACGCTGGCAGCGCTGCTCGAGGTGGGGATGCCCGCGGAGGCCGAGGGCACGGTTCGCGCGGAGGCGCTCACGAGCGGGAAGTGAGCCTCATCGCGGGGTGCCTCGGCGCCGCGTGGCCTTCTTCACGGCCGCGCCCCGCTTCCGCGGCCTCCGCTTCGTCGTCTCGAACTCGAGCGACAGGTCCATCGCCCGCGCCGAGTGCGTCAGCGCGCCCATGGACACGAAGTCCACGCCGAGCCTTGCGATGGCCGGCAGCCGCTCCAGCGTGACGCCGCCGGAGACCTCGAGCGCCACGCGCCCCGCGGCGATGCGCACGGCCTCGCGCACGGTGGCGTCGTCCATGTTGTCGAGCATGACGACGTCCGCGCCCTCGGCGATGGCTTCGCGCAGCTGCTCGAGGCTCGTGACCTCGATCTCCACCTTCACCAGCCGCGGAGCGTTGGCCTTCGCGCGGCGCAGGGCCTCGCGGATGGAGCCTCCGACCGCGGCGATGTGGTTGTCCTTGATGAGGACGCCGTCGAAGAGGCCGAAGCGGTGGTTGGACGCGCCTCCCACCCTTACCGCCTCCTTGGCCAGGGCGCGCATGCCCGGTGGCGTCTTGCGCGTGTCGAGCACCTTCAGCTTCGTGCCTGCGACCGCATCCGCGGCCTGACGCGCGAGCGTGGCCATCCCACACGCGCGCTGGATGAGGTTGAGCGCGGTGCGCTCGCCGATGAGGAGGGAGGCGAGGGGTCCGCCGAGCTCCGCGACGTCGGTCCCCTTCTGGATGTGCTCGCCGTCCCTGCGCAGCGGACGCACCTCCACACGTGGGTCCACGTGGTGGAAGACGCGCGCGAACGCGTCCATGCCGGCGAGGACGAGGGGCTCCTTCACCCGCAGCGTTGCCCGTCCCGCTTCATCCGGAGGGACGAGCGCCTGGGTCGTGACGTCCCCGGCTGCACCGAGGTCCTCGTCGAGCGCGAGCGCAATCAGCCGGTCCAGGGAGTCCATTGAATCTCTTGCACGTGAAGGTGAACTTCACCCCGCGTCACCCACTGCGACTCAGCGTCTGGTCCGCTTCCCAGCCGACCGCGCCCGCTTCGCCACCACCGCCTTCTTCTTCGCAGGCGCCTTCTTGATCGCCGCTCTCTTCTTCGCAGGTGCCTTCTTCGCCGCGGCCTTCCTGCTCGCCGCCGCCTTCTTCTTCGCAGGGGCCGCCTTCTTCTTCGCAGGCGCCTTCTTGACCGCCGCCTTCTTCTTCGCAGGCGCCTTCTTCGCAGGCGCCTTCTTCACGGCCGCCTTCCTGGCCGCCGCCTTCGTCGCAGGAACCGCCTTCTGCTTCACGGCCGCCTTCCGCGGCGCCGCGGGAGCCGCCTCCGCCTTCTTCGCCTCCGCGAACTCGCGGGCCGCATCATCCACGAGCCCCATGCCCATCAGCGCCACGCCGAGGTCATACCGGTCCCGTGCGGAGAGCCCCTCCCTGGTGCCCTCGCGGAGCTTCTCGAGCGCCTCACGGACCTGCGGGTCCACGTCCTTCGGGAGGGGCAGCTCGGCGAGCTCGTCACGCAGCTCCTCGGCGAGGTTGACGTCCTCGCTGCCCAGCGGCTCGGAGGTGACACGGAGCCCCGCCGTCCCCGCATCGAACAGGGGTCCCGTCGCGGCTTCATCTGTCCGCGCTGCGTGTGTCTCCTCGGGAGCCGCCTTCGCCTCGGGTGCCGCCGGTTCGGAGATGCGCATGAGGTTCTCCTGGAGCTTGGCCTTCCGTGCACCGAGCTCCGCCACGCGCGCGCGGTCCGCCTCCACGACGTCCGCGGGCGCCTTTGCCACGAAGTTGGGGTTGTCCAGCTTGCGCTGGATCCCCGCGAGCTCCCCCTCGGTCTTCGAGAGCTCCTTCTTCAGCCGGGCCTTCTCCTCCTCGAAGTCGATGAGGCCCGCGAGCGGGACGAAGATCTCCATCTTCTCGCCCACGTAGGCCGCGGCCTGCGTCGGCTTCTTCCCCGGGCCGCCCACCCGGAGCTCCCCCAGACCCGCGAGCGGCATCAGGTACGCGCGCCAGGCCTCGAGCAGCTCCCGCGTCCGCGCATCCGCGCTCTGCACCTGAGCGGAGATGCGCGCCGAGGGAGGCAGGTTCGTCTCGCCGCGGATGTTGCGAATCCCCTCGATGGCCTCCACCACGGGGGCCATCTCCGCCTCCGCCTCGGGATCCTTCAGCCGCTCATCGGGCTCGGGGAACACCGCCTGCCCGATGAAGCGGGTCGGCCGCTCCATGGGGAGCCGCTGCCAGAGCTCCTCCGTGATGAACGGCATGAACGGGTGGAGCAGGCGCAGGATGCGGTCCAGGCTGAACACCAGCACCGAGCGGGTCACGTCGCGCTGGGCCGCGTCGTCTCCGTACAGCACCGGCTTGGACAGCTCGATGTACCAGTCGCAGAACGCGTACCAGAGGAACTGGTAGAGCGTGTTGGCCGCCTCGGCGAACTGGAGGGACTCCAGGGCCGCGCGCGTCTGCTCCACCGCGCGGTCCAGGCGCGCGAGGATCCACCGGTCCGCCAGCGTCAGCTTCAGCGCCTTCGGGTGCGTCCCATTCCAGCGGAAGCTGCCCATGTTCATGAGCGCGAAGCGGCTCGCGTTCCACAGCTTGTTGCCGAACGCCTTG
>JAKEEX010000333.1 GCA_022616315.1 Myxococcaceae bacterium | reverse complement strand
AGTCGTTGAAGATGACGCAGCAGCTGGTGATGACGCCCCAGCTGCAGCAGGCCATCAAGCTGCTCCAGCTGTCCCGGATGGAGCTCCTGGAGCAGGTCCGCGAGGAGATGGAGCAGAACCCGCTCCTCGAGCAGCCGGACGAGACGCTGGGGGGGGACCTCGCGGAGAAGGCGCCGGGGGAGGCGTCCCTGGAGGCGGAGAACCTCGAGCCGCCCGCGGGGGTGGAGCCGCCGGGGCCGGACCGGACCCAGGAGGTCCAGGGCTCCGCGGACGCGAAACCGGAGATCGACTGGGAGGCCTACCTCAACAGCAACCAGTTCTCCGAGCCCAGCCTCCCGTCCAACAGGGGCAACGTCGCCACGGAGGACATGCCCTCCTTCGAGGCCAACCTCGTCAAGAAGGAGGACCTCTACGCGCACCTGGACGAGCAGCTCGGGATGCTCCGGCTCAACGAGGCCGAGCGCCGCGTGGGCATGTTCATCCTCGGGAACCTGAACGACGACGGCTACCTGAAGCTGCCGGATGTGGAGGGGGACCCGCTCATCCGCCTGGCCGCGGAGGCGGACGTGCCCATGTTCATCGCCGAGCGCACGCTGCGCCGCATTCAGCACCTCGAGCCGCTGGGCTGCGGCGCCCGCGACCTGCAGGAGTGCCTGCTCATCCAGGTGTCCGCGCTGAAGGAGCCGGCCGCGGCGCTCCTGGGCCTCATCATCAAGCGGCACATGAAGTACCTGGAGTCGAAGAACCTGCCGGCCATCGCCAATGACTTGAAGGTGCCGCTCGAGGACGTGATTGCCGCGAGCCGGCTCCTGGCGCGGCTGGACCCCAAGCCCGGGCGCAACTACACGGGCGACGAGGCGCAGGCCATTACCCCGGACGTCTTCGTCTACAAGCTCGGCGAGGAGTACACGGTGGTGCTCAACGACGACGGCCTGTCCAAGCTGCGCATCTCCGGCACCTACCGGCGGGCGCTGAAGGCCGGCGCCATGGCGCCCGGGCAGGCCAAGGAGTTCATCCAGGACAAGCTGCGCAGCGCCATGTGGCTCATCCGCTCCATCCACCAGCGGCAGCGGACCATCTACAAGGTGACCGAGAGCATCGTGAAGTTCCAGCGCGACTTCCTGGACAAGGGGCCCACGTTCTTGAAGCCCCTCATCCTCCGGGACGTGGCCGAGGACATCGGGATGCACGAGTCCACGGTGAGCCGCGTCACCACGAGCAAGTACGTCCACACGCCGCAGGGCATCTTCGAGCTGAAGTACTTCTTCAACTCCTCCATCGCCCGCACCTCCGGGGACGACACCGCGAGCGAGGCCGTCAAGCACCACATCAAGCAGCTCGTGGCGCAGGAGGACCCGAAGAACCCCTACTCGGACCAGAAGCTCGTGGAGCTCCTGCACGGTCGGGGCATCGAGATTGCGCGGCGCACCGTGGCCAAGTACCGCGAGGTGCTCGGCGTGCTGCCCTCGAGCAAGCGCAAGCGCTACTTCTGAAGCGAGCGCGCTGCCTCTGCACCGACGACGGGCCTTCGTGAACGCGAGGGTCCATCCGCACCAGACTGGAGGGCAGGCTGGCAGACGCCCTGCGCGTGCCAACCGTGCGTACCCCGGGCCCTTTTCCGATTTCCTCGGACTCCGGGAATGGCGGACACACGAGCAGGTTGCCCCACTGTCCAGCGGTCCCGTTGCATTCGCGTCACGGACGGGAGTCGAATTGGACACGCAACCCGTTGGAGCTCACCCAGTCGTCTGGAGGCAGACCGCATGCAGCTCAATGTCACCTTCCGTCACATGGATTCGTCGGACTTCCTGCGCGAGTACGCGAGGGAGAAAGTCGAGAGGGTGAACAAGTACCTGGATCACGCAGGGGAGGCGAGCGTGGTGTTCAGCCTCGAGCGCCACCTGCACCACGTGGACATCACCATCACTGCCGGAAGGTTCGTGCTCAGAGGCCACGAGAAGAGCCCGGACATGTACGCGTCCATCGACCTGGCGATGGACAAGATCGAGCGCCAGCTCACCCGCTTCAAGGAGCGGATCAAGCACCACCACGCGCGCGCGAACGCGCACCACAACACGAACGCGCTCGAGCAGTTGAGGGCGCGTCACGTCGGGGTGGAGCTCTTCGAGCTCGAGGAGCAGGCGACGTAGCGGCCCTGACTCTCGCCCGATGAGGCGCGAGTGGCCTCGGGTCACGGGCAGCCCTCGTCCGGAGCCACTTGCGCCTCTGCGGTCCCGGGAGTATCAGCCGGTCTCCCACTCACGGGGAGACCCATGAAGATTGCCGAGTTCCTCAGCCCCCAGGCGGTCATTCCGGAGCTGACCGCACGGACGAAGGCGGAGGTGCTGCGGGAGCTGTCGCAGGCGCTGTCGCGGGCCCACGCGGGCCTGCGCGTCGAGCGGGTGGTGGAGGTGCTCCAGGAGCGCGAGAAGCTCGGGTCCACCGGCATCGGTGAAGGCGTGGCCATCCCGCACGGCAAGCTCGGCGGGATGGTGCAGCTGCAGGCGTCCTTCGGGCTCTCGCGCGAGGGCGTGGACTTCGACGCGATCGACGGAAAGCCCACGCACCTCTTCTTCGCGCTGGTGGCGCCGGAGAACAGCGCGGGGATTCACCTCAAGGCGCTCGCCCGCATCTCGCGCCTCTTCAAGAACCCCGTCTTCCGCGCTGCCATCCTCGAGGCGCGCACGGCGGAGGACATCTACCGCCTCATCGCGCAGGAAGACGCGAAGGCGTGATCACGAACGGCTGTCGAGCAGGATCGTCACCGGCCCCTCGTTGACGAGCGCCACGCGCATCTCCGCGCGGAACACGCCCATCCCCACGCTCAAGCCCGCCTCCCGCATCCGCCGGCACGCCTCCTCGTAGAGCCGCTGGGCCTCCGCCGGCTCCGCCGCCTCGATGAAGCTGGGCCTGCGTCCCTTCCGCGCGTCCCCGTACAGCGTGAACTGGCTCACCACGATGAGCGCGCGGTGCGTGTCCAGGAGGGAGCGGTTCATCTTCCCCTCCGCGTCCTCGAAGATGCGCAGGTTCGGCACCTTGTCGGCCATCCAGGCGACGTCCGCCTCCGTGTCGCCCTTGCCGACGCCCAGGAGCACGAGCAGGCCCGGCCCCATCTGGGCCACCCGCTCGCCTCCGACCGTGACGCTCGCCTCGGACACCCGCTGCACCACCGCACGCATGGGCCGTTTGTAGCGCCGCGCACAGCCCGAGCGGTAGCCCGCAGACTGGGCCCAGCGGCGGGCGCGGGTGTCCCGCTGCGTACCCTTCTCTTTCCACCTGCAGCAAAGCCCTACACCCGCGCAGAGGAAGCGCTTTGCCTTCACCTCCTCCGACCTCGGGCCCCGTCGCCGGCCAACTGTGGGCAGGACGCACGCAACCTGGGCAAGAAGGCGTGTTGGGAGCAGGAGTGCCTCCTTGCCGCTCTGCCACCCGCACCCATAATGGGCCTCTCGCGCGTTGCTGCGCGGGATTTTCTGGACGAGGTGCTGCGTGGGTGGGCCTGCCGCAAAGGGAGGGGGAGTGGTGCGTGCGTTGCTGGTGGCGACGGTGCTCGTGCCCTGGCTCGCCGGTGCCGGAGAGCCGGCCCCTATGGACCGCGAACAGCTGAAGCGCGCACTCAACGAGGTGCTCTCGCGCCCGGCCCTGCAGTCCTCGCGCGTGGGTGTGCTGGTGCAGTCCCTGCGCGACGGCAGCACCCTCTACGCCCACAACGCGGACGAGCTGCTCAACCCCGCCTCGAACATCAAGCTGGTGACGGCGGCGGCCACGCTCGCGCGGCTCGGGCCCGAGTTCCGCTTCCAGACGGAGTTCCTCACCGACGCGGACCTCGGCGCGAGCGGCAAGACGAGGACGCTCTACGTGCGGGGCAAGGGAGACCCCACGCTCACCACCGAGCGGCTCTACGGCATCGTGGCGGAGCTGGTGCACGTGGGCCTGCGCGAGGTGGGGGACATCGTCCTGGACGACAGCTGGTTCGACGGCACCCTCTATCCGCCGGGCTACGAGCAGGAGGAGGGGGACCGCGCGTACCTCGCGCCCACCGGGGCCCTCTCGCTCAACTGGAACACCATCGGCGTGTACCTGCGGCCGGGGGACAAGCCGGGGGCCAGGGCGGTGGTGGAGCTCGAGCCGAAGAGCGACTTCTTCCAGGTGGAGAACCAGCTGACCACCGGCAAGCGGCAGCAGCACCGCTGGAGCGTGAAGAGCGAGCCCTCGGGGGAGAGGCAGCGCATCGTCGTGCGCGGCAACGTGGGCCTCCCGGACGTGGCGCGCCGCCGCATCGACAACCCGACGCTCTACTTCGGCCACACCCTGAAGGCGCTGCTCGCCGAGCGCGGGGTGAAGGTGAAGGGGAAGGTGAAGCGCGGGACGGTGGGCACGAGCGCGCGCCTCCTGCACGTGTCCCTGTCCGACACCTTCGACGTGGTGTTGAAGGTGATGAACAAGAACAGCCAGAACATGGTGGCCGAGCAGCTGCTCAAGGCACTCGGGGCGGAGGTGAAGGGGGCGCCGGGCAGCACGGCCAAGGGCGTGGAGGTGGTGGAGGAGTTCCTCGCGAACGAGGTGCACATCCCGCGCGGCTCCTACGTGCTGAAGAATGGCAGCGGGCTGAACGACACCAACCGGATGTCCGCCACGCAGCTCGCGAAGCTCCTGGCGTACATGAAGCGCCGGTTCACGTACGCGGACGAGTTCGTGTCCTCGGTGCCCATCGCGGGCAAGGACGGCACGCTGCGCAACCGCTTCGAGGGGAGCGAGGCGGAGGCGCGGATCCGGGCCAAGACGGGCACTCTGGAGAACGTGACCGCGCTCTCCGGCTACGTGCAGACCGCGGGCGGAGAGGAGTTCAGCTTTGCCTTCCTCATCAACGACTTCGACTGGCGGCGCGGGGGCCGCAAGGCGGTGGTGGGCGGGATGGAGGCCATGGGCGTGGCGGTGGCGGCCGGCGGGGCGCCGCAGGGTGTGGCGCGGGGGCAGGACGGTGGGCCCCTGGAGGATGCAATGGCGCGCATCCGCACGTACCTGTCGCTCGGCCAGCAGCGGGACGTGCGCAACATCCCCTTCCTGCGCACCGCGTGGCGCAACGAGAAGGAGCCGGCGGTGCGCGCGGTGCTCGCGGACGCGCTCTACCAGTCCAACCCCAGTGACTTCCTCGGGGTGCAGTCGTTCCTGGAGAGCTACTCGCCGGAGCCGGTCGTCTTCGGGCGGCTGCGGCAGGTGGCGCGTGAGCTGTCCGTGCAGGTGCCCGGGGTGGGTTCGGTGGTGGAGCTCGCCGCGCGTGGCAACGCGGACGCGCTGAAGCTGCTGCTGACGCTGGCGTATGCGGCGGAGGGAGACGTCAGCACCCAGGCGGAGCTCGCGGCGTCGCTGGCCGACGTGGCCCGCACGGCGCCGGACGAGCTCCTGCACTCCCTGCGCGCGCTGAAGGACGTCGAGCGCGACACCGTCACCACGCTCCTCGCGCGGGGGCTCGTGGCTGCGCAGGAGGCGGACCATCCGTTCTGGGCGACCCTCAAGCGCGCCTTCGGGCACACCGACCGGGAGGTGGCCACGTTTGCCCGTGCCACCGAGGGCGTCCTCTCGGCGAAGGTGGCGCGCGAGAAGTCCCCGGTGCCGACCTCGGTGGTGCCGGTGCTCCAGCCCATCGTCCCGACGCTGAGCGGCGTCGCCGGGGGCGGGGGAATCGAGTCCTCCACGCGCCCCGGAGGGTGAGGCGGTCGCTCACTCGCGGCGAGCCCAGCCGACCGACCCCTCTCCCCCTGGGAGAGGGACGGGGTGAGGGCCATGTGCGCCCCACCACCGTGCTCGCTCTCTGTCAGTCCCTCCTGCTAGAAGTCTGCCTGCCGCTCAGCGAGCGGAGTGACCGGCCCGTGGTGGGTCGGTTCTCGGTACGAAAGGACGTAGGACATGGCAGGCGGAGTCAACAAGGTCATCCTGGTGGGCAACCTCGGTGCGGACCCCGAGGTGCGCTTCACACCGGGAGGCCAGGCGGTGGCGAATTTCCGGATTGCGACCAGCGAGTCCTGGACCGACAAGAACGGCCAGAAGCAGGAGCGCACCGAGTGGCACCGCATCGTCGTGTGGGGAAAGCTCGCGGAGCTGTGCGGCGAGTACCTGGCGAAGGGGCGGCAGTGCTACGTGGAGGGCCGCCTCCAGACGCGTGAGTGGAACGACAAGGAGGGCAAGAAGAACTACACCACGGAGGTGGTGGCGTCCTCGGTCGTGTTCCTCGGCGGTGGTGGTGCCGGCGGCGGCATGCGCGGCGCGGGTGCTGGCGGTGCTGGCGGTGCTGGGCGCGGCGCGAGTGGCCGCGGTCCGGACGACTTCGGGCCTCCCCCGGGCATGGATGACGCGGGCCCGAGCGGTGGCGGGGACGACGACATCCCGTTCTAGGCCCTCGAGCGCTGTGTGAAGTGAAGAAGGCCGGACGCTCCAATGGGGCGCCCGGCCTTTTTCTGTTCAGGAGGCTGCCGAACTCCGGGGGCCTTCGTTGACGGGTTCAAGACGGCGGCGGGAGGGTGGGGCGCGCGTCTCCTCCTCCTCCTCTTGAGCGGGCCGGTCGCTCCCGTCCATGAAAGGCAGTGCCCCGATGACCCTGCGAGCCTTGGTGCTGGGCGCAGTGTTCGGTTTCCTCGTCGCCCTCACGCCCTCATGTTCCGGGACCGCGGAGTGCGACGGCTGCCTGGACGAAGATGGCGCGTGCGTGAAGCTTCGCGACACGAATGAGGCAAGGTGCGAGGTGGGCGGTGCCGCGTGCGCACCGTGCGGTGCTGGGCAGAGCTGCATCGCGGGCGTCTGCACGACGGCGGCGACCGATGGGGGCAACACGTGCCTCGAGCCGTGCCCCGGTGGGTGCTGCGACGCGAACGGCGAGTGCCAGGAGTGCAAGGCCGTGGGCGCGGCGTGCGCACAGGACTCGGAGTGCAAGGTGCAGCTCGGGGCGGCGGCCGTGTGCAAGAAGTCCACGACGAGCGGGAACGCAGCCTACCCCGAAGGGTACTGCACGATTCTCTGCAACGCCGAGGGCGTAGTGTGCCCCGGGAGCAGCATCTGCGTGGGTGTTTCGGCCTACGGTGAGGCAGACGCTTTCTGCTGGGCCGCGTGCAATCCGGCATCGACCACCGACTGCCGGTCCGGGTACGCGTGCTACGAGATCGGCATGGAGGGAGGGCAGTCCGCGAATGGCTGCTGGTTGGAGAGCGTCCCGAACCCGAACGCGTCCGCCGGATTCGCGGGGAGTGCGTGCCAGGCGGATGGTGGCTGTGCACAGCCGCCCTACGATTCGGTCTGCGTCCAGGACACTCTGAGCGATGGAGGCGTGGCCTTCCCTGGTGGACTCTGCACGGCCGAGTGCACTGGATTCCCGGATATGTGCGGCACGGATGGTGTGTGCGTCCGTGGATATTTCACGGTTGGCAATCCGCCAGTTGCTCTCTCGACGTGCTTCAGGTCGTGCGTGAACGTGCCGGGAGTTGATCCCGACATTCCGGATGGAGGCTGCCGCGAGAGCTACGCCTGTATTCCGTTCCTCCAGTCGGACGGAGGTGTCGCGCCCGAGGGCTTCTGCGCGCCCTCCTGCGAGATCGACGGCTGCGGGCCGACACGCGTCTGCTCCACGGCGGGTGAGACCCAGGGCCTCTGCCTGCTGCCTGACGGCGGCTTCTGAGACCGACGGAATCTCCTGTTGCTTGATGTCCCTCTTCCAGAGGGAGAGGGGAGGGGACTCCGTGGGGAGCCTGGCCATCAGGCGTCCGGAGGAGGGCAGGGCCCTTTTTTGTGGCCCTCCTGCCCGCCCGTCGCGATGGTTGACCGCATGGCAGACGAACTCGTCAGCGCGCTCCTCCCGGACGTGAACATCCGCGTGGTGCTCGCCACCACGACCGACCTCTCGCGCCGCGCGCGCGACCTCCACCAGGCGTTCTCCACCGCCAGCACCCTGCTGGCCCAGGGGCTTACCGGCGGGGCGCTGCTCGCCTCCCTGCAGAAGGAGCGCACGCGCATCAACTTCCAGCTGACCTGCGACGGTCCCCTGCGCGGCTTCTTCGTGGACGCGCACCAGGAAGGCACCGTGCGCGGCTACGTCAACAACCCCCTCGTCCGGTACTCCGGCGCGGAAGGGGAGTTCAAGTGGCGCCCCGCGCTCGGCAACACCGGCCGCCTCTCGGTGCTGCGTGACCTCGGCGGCGGCGAGTACTACCGCTCGGAGGTGGCCCTCGAGCGCTTCGACATCGCGGGGGACCTCGAGCGTTACTTCCACACCTCCGAGCAGCTCCCCACCCACGTCTTCCTCGAGGTCGTCCACGACGGAGACGAGCCGCTCTCGCGCGTCATGGGGCTCCTCGTCCAGCCGCTCCCGGACGGCGACCTCCAGGCCCTCGCCCGCCTTCGCGAGCAGCTCATGGGACACGAGGGCTTCCACACCGCGGTGCGCGAGCATTCCTCCAGGAGCCCCATGCCCTTCCTCGAGGCGCTCTTCCGCGAGCACCGCCTGGACCCCATGGCCCGCTACCCGCTCGCCTTCCAGTGCACCTGCAGCCGCGAGCGCGTGAAGAACGCCCTGCTCGCCATGGGTCGGCAGGAGCTGGAGGACGTCCTCGTCAAGGACGGAAAGGCGGAGGCCACGTGCCACTTCTGTTCCACCGAGTACGTCATCGCGGAGGATGAGCTCCGAAGCCTGCTCGCGTCCGTAGGTGATTGACATGGTCCCGCGTCATGCGGGATGGGACTCAGCTGCGATGAACGCCTTCCCCCAGCTGCTCGAGGGTCGCTTCGAAGGTCTGCACCTGCTGAGCGATGCGCGGACCTCCCTGCGCGCGCTCGTGGGAATCCACTCGACGAAGTTCGGCCCCGCACTCGGCGGCACGCGCGCGCTCGCCACCTACGCGGGGGAGGAGGACGCCGCGACGGACGTGCTCCGGCTGGCGAGGGGCATGACGTACAAGGCCACGCTGGCGGGGCTGCCCCTCGGCGGCGGCAAGGCCGTCATCATGCTGCCCCGCGGCCCCTTCGACCGCGTCGCGCTCTTCGAGGCCTTCGGGCGCGCGGTGGACTCGCTCGGCGGCCGCTACATCACCACCGAGGACAGCGGCACCAGCACCGCGGACATGGCCGTGGTCGCGCGGACCACGCGGCACGTGGTGGGCCTCGAGGGGCGGAGCGGAGACCCGTCCCCCGTGACGGCCTTCGGCGTGGTGCGCGGCATCGAGGCGGCGGCGAAGGTGGCCTTGGGGCGCAGCGACCTCCAGGGCCTGAAGGTGACGGTGCTGGGCGTGGGCAACGTGGGCATGAACCTCTGCCGCGAGCTGCACCAGCGCGGGGCGAAGCTCTACGTCAGTGACATCGCCCGGGAGCGCGTGCAGCAGATGGTGGAGGCCTACGGCGCCGTGCCGCTGGGTGAGGCGGAGCTCTACGCCCAGGAGGCGGACGTGTTCGCTCCCTGCGCGCTCGGCGGCAGCATCAATGACGTCACGGTGGGCGTGCTGCGGGTCCGGGTGGTGGCCGGCGCCGCGAACAACCAGCTGCTCGAGCCGCGCCACGGCGCCGCGCTCGCGAGAGCCGGCATCACCTACGTCCCGGACTACGCCATCAACGCGGGTGGCCTCATCAACGTGGCCCAGGAGCTGACGGGCTACGACCGCGAGAAGGCGTACGCCCGCGCCTCCCGCATCCACGACACCATCGAGGAGCTCCTCACCCGTGCCCGGAAGACGGGCGAGCGGCCGGAGCAGGTGGCCGACCACATGGTGGAGGAGAAGCTCTACGGCTAGCGGCACGGCCGGCGAGCGAGCGGTTTCTTCCCCGGCCCAGGCCCGCGGTTTTACGCTATGTCTCTGCGAAAGGCCCCTCACCTCCAGGAGGGCATCCCGTGGTCGCAAAGCGTCCCACCTCCAAGGCCCCATCTGCCCGTCGTGTGGCGGCGGAGAAGCTCGTCTCCATCCCCGAGGACGTGGTCCTCTCGCCCCAGAGCGAGGTGCCTCGTCAGCTGCTCGCCAGGGAGGACCGCTCCCGGCAACGCACGCCGGTGCGCGAGCTGTCGTGGGCGGAGTTCGACAAGCAGGTGCAGGGCCTGGCCAAGGCGGTGCGCGCGCGCTTCCGCACGGAGGCCGTGGTGGGGCTCGCGCACGGGGGCGTCTTCGTCGGTGGGGTCCTCGCGAGCGCCCTGGGCTGCGAGCACTACCCGGTGCGCATCAGCCCCCGCAGCCGCGACAAGGGCGGACGCACCCAGCCTCGCCTCGCCGGCGCCATGCCCAAGGAGCTCAAGGGCCTCAAGGTGCTCGTCGTGGACGACATCTCCGCCAGCGGGGAGTCGCTGGAGCTGGCCGTGCAGCTCGCGAAGAAGGTGGGCGCGCGGGAGGTGAAGACCGCGGCGCTCGTCACTCGCGAGGGTGGCTTCGCGCCGGACTTCGGGGCGGTGCAGACGGACGAGCTCGTGGTCTTCCCCTGGGACTACGGTCCGGTGGTGGAGGAAGCGCGCTTCGACGTGGACAAGGCGGGCGCCTGACGGTGGGCGAAGGGTCGGCGCGCGGCGGGCGCGCGGGGGGACGGACGTGATCATCGGCACCGCAGGCCACATCGACCACGGCAAGACGTCCCTCGTCCAGGCGCTGACCGGCGTCGACACGGACCGGCTGAAGGAGGAGAAGCGCCGCGGCATCACCATCGAGCTCGGCTTCGCCCACCTCCCGCTCCCGGATGGGACGCACGCGGGCGTCGTGGACGTCCCGGGCCACGAGCGCTTCGTCAAGGCCATGGCGGCGGGCGCGGGCGGGGTGGACCTGGCGCTGCTCGTGGTGGCCGCGGACGAGGGCGTCATGCCCCAGACGCGCGAGCACCTGGACATCTGCCGGCTCCTCGGCGTGCGCGCGGGCCTGGTCGCGCTCACCAAGGTGGACCTCCTGGGCGAGCTGGGCCCCGAGTGGGTGGAGCTCGTCCGCGCGGACCTCGCGGCCCTCGCTGCGGACACCTTCCTGGAGGGTGCGCCGGTGGTGCCCGTGAGCGTGCGGACGGGCGAGGGGCTCGAGGCGCTGAAGGCACACCTCTTCCGCCTGACGCGCGAGGTGCCGCACCGTCCCGCGGAGGGCCCCGCGCTCCTCCCGGTGGACCGCACCTTCAGCTTGCGCGGCTTCGGCACCGTGGTGACGGGGACGCTCCTCTCCGGGAGCCTCCAGGCGGAGGACGCGGTGTCGCTCCTTCCGGGGAGCCCGGGCCCCTTCCGCGTGCGCGGACTCCAGGTGCACGGAGCATCGGTGGCGCAAGCCTCCGCCGGTTCTCGCGTCGCGGTGAACCTGAGCGGCGTGGAGGCGGACGCCGTCTCCCGCGGCCAGGTGCTGGTGCGGCACGGCGAGGTGCCCCAGACGCGGATGCTGGACGTGGAGGTGAGTGTCCTCCCCGCGGCGGACCGCGCGCTGCCTCGCCGCAGCAGGTGGCTGATGCACCTCGGCACCTGCCAGGTGGACGCGACGCTCGCGCTCCTGGACCTCCCGGGGCTCGAGCCGGGCGAGACGGGGCTCGCTCAGCTGCGGCTGGCCGAGCCGGTCGCGGCGCTTCCGGGCCAGCGCTTCATCCTCCGCGGCTCGCGTGTGCTCCCGGGGCGCGGCGCGACGGTGGCGGGAGGGCGGGTGCTCTCCACCACGCCCCCGAAGCGGAGGCGCGGGAGCGCGGAGGCCGTGGCGGCGCTCGTGGACGCGGACCTGGACACGCGGCTCCTGTGGCACCTGCGGCAGGCGGGCTACGCGGGCCTCACCGAGGCGGACCTCTTCGGACGCATGGCGGTGGGACACAAGCCCCTCACACGCGCGCTCGAGCTCGCCGGGACGCGGGGCCACGCCCTGCTCGTGGACAAGGAGCGGCGGCTCTACCTGTCCGCGGACGTCTTCGCCGGGATGAAGGCGCGGGCGCTGGCCCTCCTCGAGGACTTCCACCGCCGCGAGCCGCTCGCGGAAGGCATGGGGCGCGAGGAGCTCCGGCAGCGCCTGTCCTCCGCTCTCGAGCCGCGGCTCCTGCAGAAGCTCGTGTCCGCGCTGGTGGACGAGGGCAAGGTGGAGGGCGCGGGCGAGGCGCTGCGGCTCAAGGGGCGAGGGCGCGCCATGACGCTCGACGAGGCGGGCGCGCGGGCGCGGATGGTGACAGCCCTCGCCGCGGCTGCGCTCGCGCCTCCCACCGTCAACGAGCTGGCGCGCACGGTGGCGCTGCCGCCCACGCGGGTGCACGAGCTCCTCGCGACGGCGGTGGTGGAGGGGCTGGTGGTGCGCGTGTCCGAGGAGCTGTACTTCGACGCGCGCGCCCTGGCGGAGCTGCGCTCGCGCCTCGTGGCCCACCTCCAGGAGCACAAGGACATCACCACCCAGGGCTTCAAGGAGCTCGTGGCGCAGACGCGCAAGTTCGTCATCCCCCTCTCGGAGTACTTCGACCGGGAGAAGGTGACGCTGCGGGTGGGCGAGAAGCGCATCCTGAGGCGCGCATGAGTGCTCCCCGCCCCACACCCGAGGTGGACCTCCCGGAGCGGGTGGTCGCGGTGGCCGCGGCGCTCGTCGCGGCGCGCTCGGAGGAGCAGGTGCGCGCGGCCGCGTGTGAGGGGCTCGATGAGGCCGGCCTCGCTGCCGACTTCGTCTCGCTCCGGTCGGACGCCGCGCTCCCTCCGGGGGTGGAGGCGCAGCGGGTGCGGGGCGCGCTGGAGACGGGCACGGTGCTCTTCGGTGGCGCGGCGGCTCCGCACCCGAGCCACGCCTACCTGCCGCTCGCGGACGTGGGCGAGGTGCTGGTGCTCACGGGCGCGCCCCTGCCTCCCGCGAGCCTGCACGTGCTGTCGCTCTTCGCGCAGGTGCTCTCCGGCGCGCTGCTCGGGGCGAGGCTCCGCCAGCAATCGGCGCGGCAGCTGACGGAGACCCAGCTGCTGCTCGAGCTCGCGCGCACCACCGCCGGCACGCTGGACATGGCCAACATCCTGGACGTGGCCTGCGACTTCCTGGTGAAGCTCCTGGACGTCTCCAACTGCTTCGTCGTGCTGTACGACGAGGAAGCGCGCGTCCTCAAGGGCGCGGCGGCGTCCGCTGCCCACCGCGCCTTCATCCGCACCGTTCAGCTGGACCTCCAGGGGCCGGGCCTCGCCGCACGGGTGGCACGGGAGCGGCGGGCAGTGGCCGTGGAGGACGTCCACGAAGCGGAGCGGGGTGCCTTCCTGCCCGCCCTCGTGGACCAGCTCGGCACGCGCGCGCTGCTCGGGCTCCCCATGCTCAGCCGCGACGAGCTCATCGGCGTGGTGGTGGTGGACGACGCGCGCGGGCCGCGCCGCTTCTCGCGCGAGCTGCTGGAGCTGGCGGACGCCACGGTGGGGCAGATTGCCCTCGCCATCGCCAATGCCCGGCTCTACGAGTCGCTGTGGCGCAGCTACGCGGAGCTCGCCGCCACGCGCGCGGAGATGGTGAAGCGCGAGCGGCTCGCGGCGCTCGGCGAGCTCTCCGCCATCGTGGCCCACGAGGTGCGCAACCCCCTGGGCGTCATCTTCAACGCCGTCTCCTCCCTGCGGCGGCTGGTGGGCCCCGGCGGGGACGCGGGCATGCTGCTGGACATCCTTGCGGAGGAGTCGGACCGGCTGAACCGCATCGTCTCGGACCTCCTGGACTTCTCGAGGCCCCGCACCCTGGACCTCCAGCCGGAGGACCTGGGCGCGCTCATCCAGGAGGCGCTGGACGCAGCCCGCGCCCAGCCGGGCGGGATGGAGGGCGTCACCCTCGTGGCGACGGTGGCGGAGGACCTCCCGCCCGTGCCCGTGGACCGGCGCCTCTTCCGGCAGGCGCTCGTCAACGTGATGGTCAACTCGCTGCAGTCCATGCCTCGCGGCGGCACGGTGCGGGTGAGCGCGGTGCGCGAGGTGCAGGACGGACGCGCATGCTTGCGCATCGACGTGGCGGACGAGGGGCCGGGCATCCCGCCCGAGCTGCTCGCGCGCATCTTCGAGCCCTTCTTCACGACGAAGGCGAAGGGGACGGGCCTGGGGCTCGCGGTGGTCAAACGGATTGTCGAGGAGCACCGGGGCGAAGTGGAGGTGGGCAGCCGGATGGGCGTGGGCACCACGTTCACCTTCCGCGTCCCGCTCGAAGGTGGCATGGCATGACCGAGGAACGCGTTGCGATGAATGGTGAGGGCATGACGGCAGCGGGCAACCCCCTGGGGTCCGTGCTCGTGGTGGACGACCAGCGCAACATGCGCGCCACCACGGCGCTGCTCCTCCGCACGGAGGGGCACACCGTGCAGGAGGCGGCGGACGGCGAGCAGGCGCTCGCGGTGCTGAGGAGCGGTCCGGTGGACGTGATGCTCACCGACCTGAAGATGGAGCCCATGGACGGGCTCACGCTCGCCAAGCGCGCCCTCGAGGTGGCCCCGGGGACACAGGTCATCATGATGACCGCGTACGGCTCCATCGAGAGCGCCGTGGAGGCCATGCGCCTGGGGGCCTACGACTACGTCACCAAGCCCTTCAAGGAGGGCGAGCTCGTCTACCGGGTGCGGCGCGCGCTGGAGCGGGCGCGGCTCCTGGGCACGGTGAACCACTTCGCCCGCGAGTTCCACCGCACCCACGGGCTGATGGCGCTGGTGGGGCACTCGGCCGCCATGCGCGAGCTGACCGCCCGCATCCTCCGCGTGGCGGCGAGCGACGCCACCGTCCTCATCCAGGGGGAGAGCGGCACCGGAAAGGAGCTCGTGGCGCGCGCGCTGCACGCCCACAGCCGCCGCAACGTGCGGCCCTTCGTGCCCGTCAACTGCGCCGCCATCAGCGAGACGCTCCTGGAGAGCGAGCTCTTCGGCCACGCCAAGGGCGCCTTCACCGGCGCGGTGAAGGCAAGGCGCGGCCTCTTCGAGGAGGCGGACGCCGGCACCCTCTTCATCGACGAGGTGACGGAGACGAGCCCTGCCTTCCAGTCCAAGCTGCTCCGTGCGCTGCAGGAGGGGGAGGTGCGCCGGGTGGGCGAGTCCACCGCGGTGAAGGTGGACGTGCGCACCGTGGCGGCGACCAACCGCGACATCGCCGCGGAGGTGGAGGCCAAGCGCTTCCGGCAGGACCTCTACTACCGCCTCAACGTCGTCACCCTGCGCGTGCCGCCGCTGCGCGAGAGGCTGGAGGACATCCCGCTTCTCGCCGACCACTTCCTCCAGCGCGCCAATGCCCGCTCCCAGCGGGTGCACCGGCTGACGTCCGCGGCGGTGGAGCACCTGCAGGGCTACGACTTCCCGGGCAACGTGCGAGAGCTGGAGAACCTGGTGGAGCAGGCCGCCGCCCTGGCCGAGGGGAACGAGCTCCTGCCCGAGGACTTCCCCCTGCGCCCCCGGCCCGCCCCGCGCACCGCGCCCCCGGGGTTCACTCCGCCCCTGGGAATCAGCGCCCCCTCGCTGGCCGACGCCGTGGAGGAGGCGGAGCGGCGCGCCATCTCCCTCGCCCTCGAGCGCTGCGGCTCGGACCTGGCCCGGGTGGCGGACGAGCTCGGCATCTCCTCCACCACCCTCTGGCGGAAGATGAAGCGGCTGGGCCTCCGCCCCGACGGGAGCAGCGAGGCGCCCTGAGCCCTTTCACGGAAGAAACAGTGCAAACCGCTGGAATGACAGCGGTTTTTCATCCGTGAAAGGCGCCTTTCAGTCTTGCAACGCCCGGACAGGCCCGCCTGGGGGCACCCCAAGCTGCCAAGGGCGCGAAAACACTGGAGTTCCCTGCGCAGTGGCGGGCTGGCACGCGCTGTGCTCTAGTATTCGCCGAGTTCGCCAGGTGGACGGATGAAGAGGTTCCCCCCCACCGCTTCATCTGCGCCGGCGACCTTTAGAGAAGTCCAGCGGCCCGCTGCACCCTCACGGGAGTAGCGGGCCGCCTTCTTTTCGGGGTTTGCCGTTACTGCCCCAGCCAGAGGGTGCTGGCCTGCTGCAGCCAGTCCGTCACGGTGCCGGGGAGGATGCCGAGCACCACCACGGCGAGGGCGGAGAGGGCCAGCGCCAGCTCGGTGCCCCAGGACAGCGTCACCGGGATGCGCTCGTCCTCGGGAGCCGGGCGCATGTACATGGCCACGACGACGCGCAGGTAGTAGTAGATGGCCGCCGCGCTCGTCAGCACGCCCACCACCGCGAGGCCCACCAGGCCCGTGTCCACGGCGCTGCGGAAGATGAGCAGCTTGCCCATGAAGCCGACGGTGGGCGGGACGCCCCCGAGCGACAGCATGAAGACGGCCATGGCGAAGGCCCAGCCCGGGCGCCGCTGGGCGAGGCCAGCGAAGCGGTCCAGGTCCCACGCGGTGCCCTTGGGCTCGTCCTCGCTGCGCTCGAGCGCGGCCAGGACGCCGAAGCTGCCCACCGTCGTCACCGTGTAGGCGAGGAGGTAGAAGAGGAGGCCCTTCAGCGCGTCCGCGCGCGCCGCCACCTCGCTCAGGCCCGGGGCCAGGAGCGGTGTGGCCCCGAAGAAGCGGAAGCCATCCCCGGCCGGTGCCTCCGCGGTCACGAAGAGCGCCGCCACCCCCACCAGCAGGTAGCCAGCGTGGCCGATGGACGAGTACGCCAGCATCCGCTTCACGTTGCGCTGGGGCAGCGCGAGCAGGTTGCCGACGATCATCGTGAGGTAGGCAAGCCCGGAGAAGAGCGCGAGCGGCACACTCGGGTCCATCCCCTTGCCCAGCACGAGGAACACCCGGATCATGGCCGCGAAGGCCGCCGCCTTCACGCCGGCGCTCATGAGCGCCGTCACCGGCGTGGGCGCGCCCTCGTACACGTCCGGCGTCCACATGTGGAAGGGCACCGCGGCCACCTTGAAGGCGAAGCCTCCGGCGACGAGCAGCGCCCCCGCGTAGACGAGCGCCGGCTGGGCTGCGAGCGCCGCGGGCAGCACCACCGCCATCTCGGAGAGCTTCGTGGAGCCGGTGGCGCCGTAGAGCAGCGCCGCGCCGTACAGCAGGATGGCCGAGGAAAAGGCGCCGAGGATGAAGTACTTGAAGCCCGCCTCGGCCGGCCGCGTCCCGCGCCGCAGGTAGCTCGTGAGCGCGTAGGTGCCCACGCTCAGCACCTCGATGTTGATGAAGAGGGTGATGAGCTCGGTGGACATCGCCAGGAGCGACATGCCCGAGGCGGCGAAGAGCATCAGGGCGTAGAACTCGCCACGCTCGGCGTTTCGGCTGCGCAGGAAGCCCGAGGAGGTGAGCACCGCCAGGCCCAGCGCCACGCACACCACGAGGGTGACGGCGCTCGAGAAGGGGTCCTGCGCCGCGAAGCCCTGGAACACGGGGCGCGCCGGCTCGAAGGCGCTGCTCAGCGACACCGCACCGGCGAGGCCCGTGAAGAAGAGGGACAGCGGGGCCTGGTAGCCGCGGCTCGGGGAGCGGAGGAACACCTCCGTCATCAGCAGCACGCACGCGCCGACGAGGAGGATGATGGCGGGGACCAGCGGGAGGAAGTCCGCCGCGGGGATCGAGGGAACTCGCATGGCTTCTTAGGGAGAGGCGGGCGCCACGCGGACACCTTCGGGCGCGCCGGACGGGGAGGAGGGGGGAGTGGCCAGCCGCGCGGGCCGGAGCGGGAGCCTCGGTGGGGCCTCGGGGCTCTTTGCGACGGTGCCCCCGGCCGGGGGCAGCGGGAGCGCGGAGATGAGGAGCTCGGCGTCCGGTGAGGCAGCGCCCGGCCGGGCCACGTTGGCGCGGGCCACGAGCCGTCGCGCGGAGGGCTCGAGGCGCTCGAGGAAGGGCTGGGGCCTCAGGCCCATGACGAGCACGAGCGCCACGAAGGGCAGCGCGGTGAGCACCTCGCGGCCGCCCAGGTCCTTCAGGCCCTGGTTCTCGCCGTGGGTCACCTGTCCGAAGAACACCTTCTGCACCATCCACAGCATGTAGGCCGCACCGAGGATGACGCCGGTGGAGGCCAGCACCGCCAGGACGAGCGACAGGTCACTCTTGAAGGTGCCGAGCAGCACCAGGAACTCCCCCACGAAGCCGTTGGTGGGCGGCACCGCGATGGAGCTGAAGGTGGCCACGAGGAAGGCCGCGGTGAAGAGCGGCATCACCCGCGCGATGCCGCCGTAGTCCGACATCAGCCGGGTGTGGCGCCGCTCGTACAGGAAGCCGAAGAGGAGGAACAGCGCGCCGGTGGACACGCCGTGGTTGAGCATCTGGTACGCGCTGCCGGTGGCGCCCTCCACCGTCAGCGCGAGCATCCCGAGCATGCAGAAGCCCAGGTGGCTCACCGAGGAGTAGGCGATCAGCTTCTTCACGTCGCGCTGGGCAAGGCACATCAGCGCCCCGTACACGATGCCCACCACCGAGATGGCCGCGAGCGCCACGCGGAACTCCTGGGTGGCCGCGGGGAAGAGCGGGAAGGCGAAGCGCCAGAAGCCGAAGGTGCCCATCTTCAGCATCACCCCGGCGAGGATGATGGAGCCCGCAACCGGCGCCTGCACGTGCGCGTCCGGCAGCCACGTGTGCACCGGGAACATGGGCACCTTGATGGCGTAGGCCA
The DNA here is from genome assembly GCA_022616315.1 of Myxococcaceae bacterium. Taxonomy (GTDB): domain Bacteria; phylum Myxococcota; class Myxococcia; order Myxococcales; family Myxococcaceae; genus JAKEEX01. Next base: position 15,371 of record JAKEEX010000333.1, on the reverse strand, counting down.
GCACGCAGGCCCCGAACATCCACGGGCCCCACGTGCGCAGCGTCACCGCGAGAGGGCTCAAGGTGGCGCACGCAGCCGGGTCCCCGCGGCAGGCGCCGAGCTCCCGGTTGGCGGAGAGGAACGCGTTGTAGACGGTGGCGTAGTCGAAGGTGCGGCTGCCCGCGGGCATGGCGATGAAGTAGACGCCCAGCAGCGCAATCAGCATCAGGAGGCTGCCGCCCAGCGTGTAGACGAAGAACTTGGTGGCCGCCATCTGGCGGTCCTCGCTCCCCCACACGCCCACCAGCAGGTACATGGGGATGAGCATCCCCTCGAAGAAGACGTAGAAGAGCAGGAGGTCCAGGCTCACCACCGCGCCCAGCATCATCGTCTGCAGGACGAGCAGCGCGATGTGGAACTCCTTCACCCGCTCCGTGACGAAGCTCCAGCTCGCGAGCACCACCAGGGGCCCGAGGAAGGCGGTGAGCATGAGCAGGGAGACGGCGATGCCGTCCACGCCCACGTGGTAGCTGATGCCCGCCTCGTCGAACCACCGCGCCCGGTAGAGGAGCTGGAACTCCGGCCCCGCGGGGTCGAAGCGGAGGTACGCGTACACGCCCAGCGCCGCGCCCGTCAGCATCGCAATCAGCGAGAAGACGCGCAGCTCACCGTGCTCCTCCCGGGGGAGCATCGCCAGCACGCCGGCGAACACCAGGGGGAGGAAGACGATGAACGACAGCAGGTGCGTGTCGAGGAAGCTCATGGCGTCAGGAACCTCACGATGACGTAGGCCACACCGCCCACGAGCGCGAGCGCCATGACAGCCGCGTACGCCTGGGCGTTACCGGTCTGCACGTACCGCAGCGCCGCTCCCACCCGCGTCGTCACCCACGCGGTCCCACGGACCGCGACGGTGTCGATGAGCAGCGCATCCACCACCTTGTACAACACGAACGACAGGGCCTTCAGGGGCTTGATGAAGAGGAGCTCGTACAGCTCGTCCACGTAGAACTTGTTCTGCGTGAAGCGGCGCACCGCGGCCACCGCGGCCGGGGCCTGCTGGCCTGCACGCGTCGGATAGAAGCGCAGGTAGAGGAAGCAGGCCGCGCCCGCACCGAGCAGCGCCAGCGCCCACGCCTGTGCGTAGCCTCCGACGCCGATGGGGCCGTGCTCCACCCGCACCGTGCCGAGCGCGGACACGACGCGCCGGGCCGGCTCGAACACGGGCCCGAGGAAGTTCTCCATGACGGGCTGGCCGTTGATGAGGTTCAGGCCGTACACCAGCGCCACCACCGACAGGACGGCGAGCACGACCAGCGGGCCCACCATGGTGGCACCGCTCTCGTGGGCGCGGGCGGCCCTCGCCTCCGGGCTGCGCTCACCCCAGAAGGTGAGCACGAAGAGGCGCGTCATGTAGAACGCGGTGCACACCGCCACGAGCTGGCCCAGCCGGAGCACCAGGGGCCCCACCCAGGGCAGGCCGAAGAGCTCCGTCTGGTGGATGCCGTGGAGGATGGCGTCCTTGGAGAAGAAACCGGAGAGGGGCAGCACGCCGGTGATGGCCAGCGTGGCGACGCCGAAGGTGGCCGCCGTCCACTTCATCTCGCGCCCCACGCCGCCCAGCCGCTTGATGTCCGTCTCGTCCGCGTTGCCGTGCATCACGCTGCCGGCGCCGAGGAAGAGGCAGGCCTTGAAGAAGGCGTGGGTGACGAGGTGGAAGATGGCCGCCCAGAATACGCCCATGCCCACCGCCATGAACATGAGCCCCAGCTGGGACACGGTGGAGTAGGCGAGCACCTTCTTGATGTCGTCCTGCGCGAAGGCGATGAGCGCGGCGATGAGCGCGGTGAGCGCCCCCACCACCGCCACGGTGCCCATGGCCACGGGCGAGAAGACGAGCAGGAAGTTGAGCCTGCAGAAGAGGTACACGCCCGCCGTCACCATGGTGGCCGCGTGGATGAGCGCGGAGACGGGGGTGGGGCCCGCCATGGCGTCCGGCAGCCAGACGTAGAGGGGCAGCTGGGCGCTCTTCCCGCTCGCGCCGAGCAGGAACAGGAGCAGCACCGCGGTGAGCACCCCGCCGTAGGTGAAGTCCTTGAGAGGCCCCGTGGCGATTGGAGTGTCCGGCGTGACGGCCGCCACCGCGCCGCCGGGCGTGGGGTTCGTCACGAGGGCGCGCGAGAACGTCTTGAGCGCCTCGAAGTGGAGCGGCCCTTGCGCGTCCAGCCCGCGGCTGAACGTCGTCGGGCTCCCGCCGGGGAAGCCGAAGTTGGCACGCGTGGCCTGGCTCTCGAAGGCGGCCACCAGCGTCACCAGCAGGAAGGCAGCGATGAGGAAGGCGAAGTCACCGATGCGGTTGGTGATGAACGCCTTGCGGCCCGCCCACGCCTTGGCCGCGTCCGAGTACCAGAAGCCGATGAGCAGGTACGAGCAGAGTCCCACGCCCTCCCAGCCCACGAAGAGGAGGACGAGCGAGTCCGCCATCACCAGCGTGAGCATCATGGCCACGAAGAGGTTCAGGTACGCGAAGTAGCGCCAGTACCCGTCGTCGTGGGACATGTACTCGGCCGAGTACACGTGGATGAGGAAGCCCACCCCCGTGATGACCAGGAGCAGGATGGCCGTCAGGTGGTCCACCTGGAGGCCGAAGTTGACGCGGAAGTCCCCCACCGCGAACCAGGTGCCGGAGTCCACCGCCAGCGTGTAGGGCGTGCGCAGGGCGGCATAGGCGCTCGTGGCCGCGGTGCGCACGTCGTTCACGGCCCAGAAGGCCAGCAGGCTGATGAGGAGGCTGCCTCCCACCGCCGCCGAGGCCACCAGGCTCACGTTGGCGCGCCCCAGCTTCTTGCCGAAGACGCCGCACACGAAGGCGCCGAGAAGCGGGAGGCCGATGATCCACCACAGGCCTTGCGCCAGTGTGTTCGGCGGCACCGGCGACGTCTGGAAGAACTCCTGGAGCGTGTTCATGTGGGATGAGGACCCTTCGGAAGGGACTCCGTGGCGCGGGGCGTCCCCGCGTCAGTGTCGCATGGTGCGGATGTCGTCCACGTTGAGCGTGCCCCGGCTGCGGAACACGGCGATGACGATGGCCAGTCCGATGGCCGCCTCCGCCGCCGCCACCGCGATGACGAAGAACGCGGAGATGTGGCCGGTCATGTCACCCCGGTGCCGCGCGAAGGCCAGGAAGGTGAGGTTCGAGGCGTTGAGCATCAGCTCCACGCACATGAACACCACCAGCGCGTTGCGGCGCACCAGCACGCCGAGCATGCCCATGCAGAAGAGGGCGGCCGCCAGCAGCAGGTAGTTGCTCGTGGGAACCATGGATGTCGTTGCTCGTGTGGGAGGACGTGGGAGTCTTCGGGGGTGCGCTCTGTAGGGACAGGCTAGTCCCAAGCCCCCATGCGACTCCACCGGGGGGTCAGATGCGGGCCTTGGCGACGACCACCGCGCCCACGATGGCCACCAGGAGCAGGAGGCTCACCGCCTCGAAGGGAAGCAGCCACTCGGTGTAGAGGGTCTGCCCGAGCGCGGCGAGCGTGCCGAAGCGCGCCAGCTCGGCCGTGGCCATGGCCGTGGGCGCGCCCTTGACGCCCATGACGACGAGCGCCAGCAGGGCGAAGAGCGACACCGCGGCGAGCGCACCCGCCACCCGTCCGAACGTCACCTTCGCGCGCTCCCCCTCCGTCTCCGTGAGGTTGAGGAGCATGATGACGAAGAGGAAGAGCACCATGATGGCGCCCGCGTACACCAGCACCTGCAGCACGGCGATGGTGTGCGCGAGCAGCAGCACGTAGGTGCCCGCGAGGAAGAAGAAGGTGGCCACCAGCGAGAGCGCCGAGTTGATGGGGCTCCTGGAGGCGATGACCATGCCCGCGGACAGCAGCGCGAGGACGGCGAACGCGTAGAAGAGGACGACCTCGGCGTTCATGCCCAGTCTCCAAAGTGCCCCCACGGCCTGTCGCCGAACGGGCAGCGCTTCTCGTGGATGTGGGCCTCGAACTCGGCCCGGAACCGCGCGACGAAGGAGTGCACCGGGAGCGCCGCCGCGTCCCCGAGCGCGCAGATGGTGGTGCCGAGGCCGATGGGCGGGTAGGGCGCGATGGAGGTCGCCACGTTGAGCAGCATCTCCAGGTCCTCGGGCTCCCCGCGGCCCTCCTCGATCTTGCGGAGCAGCCGGGTCTGCCACGGCGTGCCCTCGCGGCAGGGCGTGCACTGGCCGCAGGACTCCTCGGCGTAGAAGCGCGCCACGCGCCAGAGGCTGCGCACCATGCACGTGCGGTCATCCATGACGATGACGCCGCCCGAGCCGGCCATGGTCTGCTTTACCTTGAGCGCCTCGAACTCGAGCGCCACGTCCAGCTCGTCCGCGGCGAGCACCGGGGCCGAGGAGCCACCGGGGATGACCGCCTTCACCTTGCGGCCCGCGGGCATCCCGCCGCCCAGGTCCGGGTCCTCGATGAGCTGGCGCAGGGTGGTGGCCATGCTGATCTCGTAGACGCCCGGGCGGTTGACGCTGCCGGAGAGGCAGATGAGCCGCGTGCCGCCGGACTTCTCCGTGCCGAGCTTCGCGTACCAGTCCGCGCCCCGCTGGAAGATGGGGGGCACGCTCGCGAGCGTCTCCACGTTGTTGACCACCGTGGGGCAGCCGAAGAGGCCCACCACCGCGGGGAAGGGGGGCTTGAGGCGGGGCCAGCCCTTCTTGCCCTCGAGCGACTCGAGCAGCGCCGTCTCCTCGCCGCAGATGTAGGCGCCCGCACCGCGCACGAGCCACACGTTGAGCTCGAAGTCCTTGCCCAGCATCTTCTTGCCGAAGATGCCCTCGCGGTACGCCTCGTCGATGGCGGCCTGCAGCCTCTGTGCGGCGAACTTGAACTCGCCGCGCAGGTAGACGTAGCAGGTGTGCACGTCGAGGGCCCACGCCGCGATGGCGATGCCCTCGAGCATCAGGTGCGGGTCCTCCTCGAGGATGTAGCGGTCCTTGAAGGTGCCCGGCTCGCTCTCGTCCCCGTTGACGGCGAGGTACTTGGGCTTGGGGCTGTCCTTCGGGACGAAGCTCCACTTCATGCCGGTGGGGAAGCCGGCGCCGCCACGGCCACGGAGGTTGCTCTTCTTCACCTCCTCCAGGACGGCCTGGGGCGCCATCTCGAGGGCCTTCTTCAGGGCCTCGTAGCCGCCGCGCTTCCTGTACTCGGCCAGCGTGTGGGAGTGGGGCGTTCCCCACGCCCTGGAGATGACCTTCTCGACTGCGGGGGCTGCAGGTGAAGTCATAGGGGCGTCCAACGGGGGCGCCCGCCTCTTCCGTGAGGGCCGGGCGCTTCTGGCAGGCCCTCGTCCAGGGGGCCTACTTCAACTTGGCGAAGACGGCGTCCACCTTCTCGCGGCTGGTGAGGTTCTCGAAGTGGTCCTCGTTGATCTGCAGGCAGGGGGCGGTGCCGCACGAGGCGAGGCACTCCGTCTCGCGCAGGGTCCACTGCTCGGTGGACTCGCCCGCGTGCACCCCCAGCTTGTCCTCCAGGTAGCCGAGCAGGGACTCGGCGCCGCGCAGGGAGCAGGAGAGGTTGGTGCACACGTCCACCACGTACTTCCCCGGCTTCTTCAGGTGGTACATGACGTAGAAGCTCGCGACCTCGTAGGCGCGCTCCTTCGTCACCCCGAGCCGCTCCGCCACCAGGGTCAGTCCCTCGGGGGGGCACCACCCCTTGAGGGATTGCAGCAGCCGCACCGCGGGCAGCATGGCGGCGCTCTTCCTGTCGGGCGGGTAATGGGTGAGGATCTCTGCCAGTTCGGTGTCGAACGTCTTCTGCTGCTCAGGCGTGAAGAGGGGTTCGGCCATAGGCTTTCCGGGCTTGTATGGCCCGGATCCGCTGATTGTCAACGAAAAGTCCTCCCGGTAGACTGCCTGCCCATCGAGCGGTTTCCCCTGAGATTTCCAGCGTTTCTATGACCAACCCGCCCGACGAGAAGCGCGCGAGCGCACGGGTGCCGTTCGTGTTGCGGGTGGACTTCCCGGACCGGGCGCGGTGGCTGGCAGCCACCGAAAATCTGTCCAGGGAGGGCCTGTTCCTGCAGACCGAGCGCCCCTTCTCCATGGGCGAGCGGGTGGTGCTGGCGCTTTCTTTCCCGGGGTTGCTGGATCCGGTACAAGTCTCCGGGACCGTCACCTGGGTGCGGCCGGCCTCGGCCACCGAGCGACCGGGCGTGGGCATCCGGGCCGATGGCGTCGATGACCGCAGAAGGTTGGATGCCCTCTTGAGCTCCGTTACCAGCGAGTCGCCTGCCCGCCCGGTCGCACCTGCCCCCGCGGAGGGGTTCCGGGTGCTCATCGTCGAGGACAACCCGCACATCATCGAGATGTACAGCTACGTCCTGAAGAAGCTGGCGCAGGGCGAGCTCGCGGGGAAGGTGCCGCTCCAGGTGCACTTCGCGCAGGACGGCCACGCGGCGCTGCTGCAGCTGCGCGAGCGCCGCTTCCACCTGGTGATGACGGACCTGTACATGCCGGTGATGGACGGGTTCGCGCTGGTGGAGAGGATCCGCGAGGAGAAGTCGCTGCAGGGGATTCCCGTGGTGGTCATCTCCGCGGGGGGCATGGACGCGCAGGAGCGGGCCATGGCGCTCGGCGTGGACATGTACCTGCGCAAGCCGGTGAAGTTCGTCGAGGTGCTGGAGACGGTGAAGCAGCTGCTCCGCATTCACTGAGGCCGCATCAGCGTGAATCGAGGGCGCTGGTGTTCGGGGGGACCGTCACCGCGTCCGGAGGTGGGAGCCCCGAGCCGCCGACGCCCGTGTTGCCCGGGGCGTGTCGTTGGGCCCAGCGGACCTCCCCTTCCGCGAGCAGGTCCGCCGCACCCGTGACGGGCGTGGCGATGTTGCAGCGCGCGCCTCCGTGGACGAGCCCGAGCACCTTCAGGTCCGGACCCACGAGGGGCGCGCCGGAGTCCCCCTTCTGTCCATTCAGCGAGGTGAAGAGCGCCAGCGGCACGCCCGGCAAGGAGGGGCAGCGGCCGAGGCGCTCGACGACGGCCGACTGCAGGCCCGAGCGACGGTCGTTCCGGCCTGCGAAGAGGAGCGGCTGTCCAGGGGCAGGGAGCGCATCCGCGAGGATGAGGGGACGTGCTGTCACGGGCGCGTCCAGTCCGAGCACCGCGACGTCGCGTGCCCGGTCCACGACGAGGGCCTCGGCCTCCACGCGGCGCCCGTCGGAGAGCTGGAGGGGGACGCGTGTCTCCCGTGGGTCCAGGCAGTGCGCGGCGGTCACCACGCGGTCGCCCGCGCCCACCACGACGCCCGCGCAGCGCAGAGGCATGAGCGTCACCGTGGCTTCGCGCAGGATGTGCTCGGTGTCCGAAGCGTCGGGCGGGAGCTCGGTGCGTGCGCACGCGAGTGCGAGGCATGTCAGGAGGACCGCCCAGAGCCGCTGCACCGTCGTGCGTCGCATGAAGCCCCCCACCTGCTCTCGGCGGGGGCGCGGCGCTCCCGCTCTGCGGGGCAAGGTGAGAGGTGGAGGCGAGCCGTGCAGCGCACAGAGGATGAACGGCTGCTCGGCAGACGGGCCGCCGAGCCGTCTTCCGGTGCGAGAGGGGGCAGGGTGAGGATGCACACAGGGGCGAAGGCGACGATGCACCCGAGTGGAGGAGGTCCGTTCAACTCGCGGAGCGCGCGCACGCGCGCTTCCCGAGTGATTCGTGACCCCGATGTGTTCTGGGGGAACGAAGGCGGTGGGCCGAGGCGCGCGGCGCCGCTTGCTGCGAATCCAGGGGTCCTCCGCAGTAAGCCCGGGGAGCGCTCCCGGGGCGGTCCCTGCCGTGGCGGTACCCCGGGGGCGTGTGCCTTCGCACGCGGCGTTGGAGGGCTGCGGGAGAACGGGGGCTGTCTGGGTGGGAGAGGCCGGAGGCCCTTCAGCCCTCCGTCCCTCCAGGAGCCAACCGAGTCGCCGTGTCGCCCGAGCGCGAAGCCCGTGCACCCGCCAGTCCACGCTTCGAGGCGCTGTTCTTCAACTTCCATGTGTGGCTCATTCGAGAAGGAACTCGCGCTGATAGACTTCGCCAGTGCCGGACAGCTCGAGGCGGACCGCGACGACGTGATGACGCAGCCCTGCTTCGTCGCCGAGCGCGAAGTCCATCCCTTCGGGAGTGTTCCTCGGGCGGATGGGACTCCTGCCTGGCGGCAGGAACACGAGCGCTGAAGCGACCGCGGCGGAGCGCAGAGGCTGGACCTGAAGGCGCACGGTTCCACGCTCACGGATGAGGAGAAGGCGGAAGTCGCCACTCTGCTCGAGCACTTCGCGATCCGGCCGACGTGCAGATCCGGGAGCGCGAGTCGACCTCGTGGAGCTTCGCGCGGCCTGGCGTGGGGGGGCCTCGGCCTCTTCCGCGAGAGCATCGTCGATGGCCTCGTCCCCGAGTGAGAGCGCCTCGAGCGCAGCGCCACACGCAGAGCAGTGCCCCGCATGCGCCGTCCACCGTGCACGCTCGCCGGGAGAGGCCGTCCCCATGTCCAGCGCCCAGAGGGCGTCCTCATCCAGGTGCTGAGGCAGCGGTGCTTCCACGAGGCTGGCGTTCTCCAGGTCCTCCAGGCACTCGAGGCAGACGTCGAGGTGAGCCCCGAGTGCGTCCCTTCTCCCGGCCAGCGCGGCAACCAGGCCGTCGCACTCCGCGCGCGCGGTGAACCACCAGGCCTGCGCCCGCTCCGCCACATCCAGCGTGTCCCGCTCCGCACGACGTCGGGGGTTGGCCGCCACGAAGAGCCGGGCCTGCCCACGGTGCGACGCATCGAGCGACAGGAGCTGCTCCGACAGGCGCTCCGTCAGCGGCCCCGCGTCGTCCCCGGCGAGAATCTCCCAGCGCGCGAGGGCAGAGGCCTGCGACTGCAGGGCGTCCCTCGCGTACAGCGCTCCCATCACCTCGGCGACGTGGAGCTCGCTCTCCTCGGGCGAGTCCGCGAGCGCGGCCTCGAGCCCGTCTTCCTCCGCATGTCGGAGGGCCTCGGCCAGCGCACGCTCGGAGAGAGCACCGAGCCAGGCCTGCACGGATTCACGGGGAAGGGTGCGCAGCGCCGGGTCCACCTCACCCACTGCGCCCAGGTGCTCGTGCCGGCGCAGCACCGCGCCCGCTGCTTCCAGGAGAGCTCCCGTGTCTCTCCAGCTCTTCGAGGCGGCTGCCTCGAGCGCGGGCAGCTCCGCCTTCAGCCTCCGGTAGCGTGCGATGAACGCATCCGGGGTGCTCACGGGCGTCGCCTCCGCATGTGGAGCGCGGTCACAGCTCGCCCCGGTCGCGCAGCTCGAGGAGGTACGCCTTCAGGTACGCCTGCGCGCGGCTGACGCGCTTGTACGAGTTCACCACCGAGATGTTCAGACGCCGTGCACATTCCTCATGGTCCTCCACGTCCTCGTGGTGATACAGGTCCCACGCCGCCGCCTCCTTCGGGTGCTCCTGCGTCAGGCGCCGGAAGGCCGCGCGGTAGACGTCTCTCGCGTCGCGTGCGGCCTCGAGCTGGTGTGCACGGGCCATCGAGCGCGCCGCGTTGCCGGGTGGCTCCTCCGCTGCAGCACCTTCCGTCGCCGTGTCGACGAGGTCCTCGCGCTGCCGCCTGTAGAAGTCGATGGTGACGTGCTTGACGATGCGCAGGAAGAACGTCCTCGGACTCGCCGCGCGCCCGGGGTGCCGCTCGGAGAGGCCGCGGAACTGCTCGAGCCCGCGGTCGAGGAGCTTGCCCACGGCGTCCTGGTAGAGCTCGTCCACGTCCGCGGACGCACCCCGACCGTAGGAGGCCTGGACCTTCCCGATGACGTAGGCCGCGGGCCGGCGCCATCGCTCGCACAGCTCGCCGAGCAGAGCGCCCACCGGCTCCCCGGCCGCACGCCGGGCGAAGATGGCCGAGAACAAGGCGTCATCCGTCTGGGGGAGGGGAGCCACGGGCATCGAAAGGGAGGGTGAAATCGAAAGTCCATTTGACGGTAGCACGGCATGCGCAGGCGCCCTCCGCGTGACATGGAGAGCTGGACGGCGGAGCCGCCGGGTTCCTGACATGACAGCTGGAGCCCTGGCCTCCGGGGCTAGGGCTGAAGATATTGGGAGTGAAGTGCGCCCGACCCGCGGCGTCCGTCGGAGCCGCTGGAGGAGGACATGGTTGGCTTCCCGCTGGGCCTGCTCGCTTCGAACGCAGGGGAGTGGGCCATCCACAGGTACATGCTCCACGGGCTGGGCCGCTCGAAGGACTCCGTCTGGGCGTTCCACTGGAACGAGCACCACAACGCCGTCCGCCGCAACGCGATGCTGGACCCTGCCTACACCCACCCGCTCGTCAAGGCGTGGGACGCGCAGTCCAAGGAGGCGCTGGCCCTGCTCCTCGGGGCCGCGGTGTGGCTGCCCGTCCTGAAGCGGATTCCGTACTTCGTCAGCGCGGTGTGGTTCAGCATGTGGCGCTACCACCGGCTGCACAAGAAGGCCCACCTGGACCCGGCGTGGGCCCGCGTGCACCTGCCGTGGCACTACGAGCACCACATGGGCGTGGACCAGAACGCCAACTGGTGCGTCACCTTCCCCCTGTTCGACTGGATCCTCGGGACGCGGAAGCGGTTCCTGTAGCGCGGCGGTGGGCGGGGCCCGCTGGTAGAGTGGCGGGCGCCATGGCGAGGAAGAACGGAGCCGAGCAGGGAGAGCGATACGTCGACCGGGACCTCACGGCGCTCGCGCGCGAGGGCCGCCTGCCGGAGGCCCACGGCGCGGACGCGGTGGTGACCGAGGTGCTCGCGCTCCTGGCACGCGGGGGCAAGCACCCGCTCCTCGCCGGAGAGCCGGGCGTGGGCAAGACCGCGCTCGTCCAGGAGGTGGCGCGGCGCCTCGCCGAGGGGCGCGTGGACGCGGCGCTCGCGGGCATGCGGCTCGTGGAGGTGAGCGCCCTCTCCATCCTCGCGCAGGGCCAGCGCCACGCACCCGAGGTGCTCGAGGAGCTCTTCCAGTCGCTCGCGCGGGCGCCAGGCGCCGTGGTGTACGTGCGCGACCTGACCGCGAGCCTCGAGGGGCCCCTTGCCCCCGTGCTCCTGCGCGCCATGCGCACCGGCGCGCTGCGCTTCATCTTCGAGGCCGAGCAGCAGCGTGTGCAGGAGCTGCAGCGCGCGGACGAGGCGCTCGCCGAGCGGCTACACGTCATCCCCGTGCCCGAGCCCACCCCGGAGAAGGCGCGGTGGATCCTCGGGCGCGTGGCCGAGCAGCTCGAGCGGGAGCTCCGGCTGCCCATCGACCCGCTGGCCTGCGACCTCGCGCTGCGGCTCTCCTCGCGGTTCCTCCTGGCCCGGCGCCTGCCGCGCAAGGCCATCGAGCTCCTCCAGGAGACGGCGAGCGAGGCGGCCGCCGCCAGCCGCGACAGGGTGGGGCCCGAGGACGTCCTCGCCCGCTTCTGCGCCGCCACGCGCCTGCCCCGCTTCCTCGTGGACGACGCGATGCCGCTCGAGCTCGACGAGGTGGAGCGCCTCTTCGGCGAGCGCATCCTTGGCCAGACCGACGCGGTGTCCGCGGTGCTGCGCGCGGTGGCCCTGCTCAAGGCCGGACTCAACGATCCGAGGCGGCCGCTCGGCGTGTTCCTCTTCGCGGGCCCCACCGGCGTGGGCAAGACGCACCTGGCGAAGCTCCTGGCCGAGTACCTCTTCGGCAGCGGGGACCGGCTGGTGCGCCTCAACATGGCGGACTACGCGAGCGACGGCGACGAGGCGCTCCCCTTCGGCGCGCCCTGGGCGGCCACGCTCGAGGCCAAGAGGGGCGAGCTGACGCGGCTCCTGGACGGAAAGGTGTTCTCCGTCCTGCTGCTCGACGAGTTCGAGAAGGCGGCCCGCAGCGTCCACGACCGCTTCCTGCAGCTGTTCGACGAGGGGCGCTTCGTCAACGCCGCCGGGGAGACCGTCTCCTGCAGCAACACCCTCATCGTGGCCACGTCCAATGTGGGCGCGGAGGTCTACCGCGAGAAGGTGGTGGGCTTCGCCGGCGTGCGCTCCACGGCGGAGCTGGTGCACGAGGTGGACCGCCGCATCACCGCGGCCTTCCGCCACGAGTTCCTAAACCGCTTCGATGCGGTGTGCCACTTCCAGCCGCTCAGCAAGGTGGAGATTCGCCGCATCGCCCAGCGCGAGGTGGGCCGGGTGCTCGAGCGTGAGGGCATCCGGGCACGTGCCCTGGACGTGGAGGTGTCCCCCGCGGTGCTGGACCTCCTCGTGGACCGCGGCTACTCGCCCGAGTTCGGCGCGCGCTACCTGCAGCGTGAGATCGAGAAGTCGCTCACCGCGGCGCTGGCAGTGGAGATTGCCCGGCGCCCGCTCCCGCCGGGGACGCCGGTGCGCGTGGAGGCGAGGACGGGCGGGCGCGTGGTGGCCGTGGCCGAGCCGCTCGCGCCCCGCGAGGCCACCGCGCAGCTCACGCTCCCGAGCGCCCGCGCCACCGCGGTGAAGCGAAGGCTGGACAGGCGGTCCCTCCTCGAGGAGACGGACGCGCTGGTGCGCCGGGTAGAGAGGGTGGCGCGCACGGCGCACAGGCCGGAGCTGGAGAAGCGGCGCGCGGACCTCCTGCAGGCGACCCAGGCGCCGGACCTCTGGGATGCGCCGGAGAGGGCAGCCGCGACGCTGCGCGCGTTCCGTCAGGTGGAGGCGCAGCTCAGCGAGCTGGACCGGCTCGCGAGCACCTGCCAGTTCGCGCGCAAGCTGGTGCGCGAGGCGCGCGGCGAGGCGCAGCTCAAGGGCGCGGCGCGGCAGGTGGAGGAGGCGGCCCGGGACATCCAGCTCGCCGAGGCCCGCGTGGCCTCCGGAACCGCGGAGGCGGACGACGAGGCCCTGATGGACCTGTGGACCGCGGACGTCACCCCGGCGGACACCACGTGGCTGGCGGAGCTCGCCGCGATGTACTCGGCGTGGGCCGCCCGCCGTGGCTACCAGGCGGTGCCCCTGGCCGAGGGCCAGCAGCCACCGCGTGTGGTGCTCCGGGTGACGGGGCCCGGTGCCTTCGGGTTCCTCAAGGGGGAGACCGGGCTCCACCGGCGCATCGCCGAGAGCTCGAGGGTGCGGGCCTACGTGCGTGTCCATCGCGCCGTGCCCCACGCTGCCGTGGGTGCCGTCGTGGGGGCTCGCGAGGTGCGCCGCCACGTGGGCAGCTTCCTGCCCCGGGTGGGGTGCGAGGTGACGCTTCGCGACGAGAGCAGCGGGCGGCTGCTCTCCCTGCTCGGCGGTGAGGTGGTGCGCGAGCTGGAGGAGGTGGCCCAGGTGGTGCTCGCCGGCGGGGGTGCGCCCGTGACCGAGGCGCGCCGCTACCACGTGGGCCGTGCGCCGCACGTGGAGGACCCCCGCACCGGCGCGGGGACGCCACGCCTCAAGGACGTGCTGCGGGGCGAGCTGGACCTGTTCATCGCGGCGTGGGTGTCGCGGCCGCCGGATGCGCCGGAGAGTCCCGTGGTGCGGGATGCCGGGTGACGTCCCATTACCCGCGTAGACGCGCGGCGAGCGCCGCCTGCGTCAGCACGCCCTTCTCCACGAGCAGCTCGAGCAGCGCACGCAGCACCCGACCGCTGCGCACCTGGTTCTGCTTCAGCAGCGCGAGCCGGTGCTGCTCCTCGGCCGTGAGGGTGCCCGGCTGCGTGGCCTCGCCCGTGAGCAGCTCCTCCAGCAGGTTCGCGGCACTGTCCGCCCGCGCGCTGGCCCCCAGCAGGTCCGGAGCGACGTCCAGCTTCTCCGTCACGCCGTCGGGCCCCGCTGCAGAGGGCGCCGGCGCGGCATCCACGCCGTGGTAGTGGCGCAGGATGGCGGCCTCCACCTCCCGGTCCCCCACGACGGCAGGCTGCACCCGCGTCTGCGAGCGACGCGCCACCTCGTCCATGGTGGCCACGTCCGTCGGGTCCGCCATGGCGAGCAGCAGCGTACGCCCGCCGTCCTGGAAGGCCACCGGGAGCACCCCGCGGGCCTCGGCGAGCTCCGCGTCCACGCGGGACAGCGCCGCCGCCGTGGGCGTCACCGTCGCGAGGCGGAGACGCGGGATGCGCAGGCCCCGCTCCACCGCGGCGGTCATCGCCTCCTCGGTGGCGTAGCCCAGCTCCTCGATCTGGCGCGTGAGGCGGCCTCCCCAGTGCTCCTGCTGCTGGAGCGCGGTGAGCAGCTGCTCCCGCGTCACCAGCCCCGCCTCGAGGAGGACGGCGGCGATGCGGTTGCGCGTGGGCGGTGAGCTCCTGGGGCGAGGCTGCATGGCTCAGCCGGAGCGTCGCATGGCCAGCGGCACGCGGAACAGCTCGAGCAGCGCTCCGGGATCCAGGGGCTTGGGCAGGCATGCCACCGCACCCGCCTTGAGCGAGGCCTCCACCGCCTCGGGCGTGTGGCGTGACGTCATGGTGACGAGCTTCACGCTCTCCAGCGGCTTGTGTGCCTTCAGGCGGCGGACCAGCTCCAGCGCGTCCAGCTCCGTCAGGCCCAGGTCCACCACGAGGCCGTGCGGCTTGAGGTCCACCACCTGCAGCAGCGCTTCCACCGCGGACGAGGTGGTGTGCAGGTCCACGCTGGACGCCACGGCCTTGAACGCCTTGCGCGTGAGCTCCAGCAGCAGCTTCTCCCCGTCCAGGAGCATCAACCGGACGACGTCGCCGCCGAGCTCCTCGGGCACCGGCATCTCGTGCGAGATGAGGAAGCTGCGCAGGTCCGCGGCCCTCACCCGCCGGTGCCCGCCCGGCGTCCGGAACGCCAGGAGGATACCGCGGTCAATCCACTTGCTCACCGTCGATGGGTCTACTTGCAGCAGGTGACTGATGTCGTGCGTCGTGTACAGCCTGTCCATGTCACTTCCCCCCCGCCCCGAAGCCATTTCAGGTTGGTCTGCTTGAGGACCCTATCCCGGCTTTACGGAGGATGGGGAGCCCCCCTCCCCGGGGTGTCGCACCGGGAGTTCAGTCGCGGGCGCCGAGGGTGCGGTCCAGGTTGAAGGCGGCGCTGATGAGCGAGAGGTGGGTGAGCGCCTGGGGGAAGTTGCCGAGGGCCTCGCCGCGCCGTCCCAGCTGCTCGGCGTAGAGGCCCACGTGGTTGGCGTAGCCGAGCATGCGCTCGAAGAGCTGGCGCGCCTGCTCCAGCCGGCGTCGCTCGGAGCGTCCCGCGCGGGTGAGGGCCTCCACGAGCCAGAAGGTGCAGAGGTTGAAGGTGCCCTCGTTCTCCGCGAGCATGCCGTCCTGGAGGATCTCCGCGTCGTAGCGGAAGGGGAGCCCGTCGTAGGATAGGCCACCCTCGCGCGGCGGACGGCTGATGGCGTCGATGGTGCGCAGCATCTGCGGGTCCGTGGGAGCCATGAAGAAGGTGAGCGGCATCACCAGGTTGGCCGCGTCCAGCGACTCGCTCTCGTAGGACAGCCGGAAGGCGCCGCGCGCCTCGCTCCAGCCGT
>JAKEEX010000332.1 GCA_022616315.1 Myxococcaceae bacterium | reverse complement strand
CTTCAACGCTCTCCAGAAGTGACCCGCCTCTGCTCTCCACAAGTGGACCGGGCGTGGAACTCGAAGGCTGGAGCGAATTCACGAGGATGCGCGGCGGGGTGACGGTCGCGGAAGCGCGAAGCCCCCGACCGCGGTGCGTGCGGTCGAGGGCCTGGAGACATCCAAGAGGCTCAAGGGCGTCCGGTCAGCCAGTGGCGTCGCGGAGGGAGGGGCCGTCGATTTTGACGGTGTGGCACTGGTGACGGAGGCGGCTGAGGAGGGCGTCCACGAGGGCCTTGTTGCCCAGGAAGCTGGCCCACTCGGAGTAGTCGAGGTTGGTGGTCAAAATGGTGGGCCGCCTGCGGTAGCGCTCCTCCATCAGCTTGAAGAAGATGTTCGTCTGCTCGGGCTTGAGGTTGAGGTAGCCCATCTCGTCGATGACGAGGACGTCGACGTTGGCCAGGCGGTTGAGGAGCTTGCGGGTGGAGCGGTCCGCGAGCGAGGCGTACATTTCGTCGAAGAGGTCCTGGGCCCGCATGAAGATGCCGCGGTGGCCGTTCTGGAGGGCCTTGAGGAGGAGGCCGGAGGCGAGCCCCGTCTTGCCGACGCCGGTGGGGCCCATGAAGACGATGTTCTCCGCCTTGGGGATGAATTCCAGCTCGGCGAAGGAGCGGATGAGGCGCTGGTCGACGCCCTTCTGGCGCTTGAAGGGAAACGTCTCGAGCGTCCACTGTTCCGGCAGCCGCGCCTGCTTTATCCGGTAGGCGAGCGAGCTCTCCTGGTTGGCCTGCCACTGGGCCCGGAAGAGGCGGCAGCAGAATTCCTGGTAGGTGAGCTTCTGTGTGTCGGCGCGGGCGCACTCCTCGTCGAAGAGCTCGGCCACCTTCTTCAGGTGGAGGCTCTTGAGTAACTGCTCGAGCTCATCCTTCATCGCTGTGTCCTTCGTCTTCTGGGCGAGCACCTCGGTCGGCCGGCGCGACGAAGTACTCGGTGGCGATGTTGCGGAGCACCATGCGCTCCAGCCGGTCCAAGTCGTAGAGGCCGTAGTGGGTCGCGCTCTTCACGGCGTCGAGGAAGGGTTTGCGCGGGTAGTCCCGGCGCATCTGCGCCAGCCGCCGCAGCGCTTGGGGCCAGCGGTTGCTGCCCCGCTGCTTCACCTGCTTCGCGTAGTCGGGGAGCGGGGGCTCGGCGTCGAGGAGCTCGCGCTCGTCGGGGGAGGGCTGGCGCGTCAGCGCAGCCCCCCGTCCGCGCGGCGGGCGGTGGGAGGGGTCCGTCACTCGCCGCTTCTCGAAGCAGAAGAGGCGCTCGTGCTCCGCCACCTGCCTGGGCCCGTCGAAGACGCGCACCCTGTCCCTGGTTTCGCGTACCTCCACCCGGTGGCCGATGAGTTGGTAGGGCACGGAGTAGATGTGGCCGTCCGCATGGACGAAGCCCTCGAGGTCCACCACGCGGTGGTGGAGTCGGTACACCTCCGGCACCCAGGCGGGAAGCGGGAGGAGGTGGGGCTGCTCCTTGGCGAAGAGCTCAAGGGCACTGGCGTGCAGTTCACGGCGCTGCTTCCCATTCACCTGCTCGCACCAGGCGCGGGCTTCGTGGTTGGCGTGGCCGAAGTCGTCAAACTCGCGGCCGGCGAGGAAGTTGCGCTCGAAGTGGTCGAAGCCGCGCTCCACGTGGCCTGAGCGGTTGGCATCTCCCACCGCGTGGGCGACGAAGCGGAAGCCG
>JAKEEX010000331.1 GCA_022616315.1 Myxococcaceae bacterium | reverse complement strand
GAGTAGAGGACCACGTTGAGCGCGTCAAGGTGGCTGTGGTCCGTGCGGTAGGGCCCCATGTCGAAGACCAGCGAAGGTGCGAGTCCCTCCCACCTCGCGCTGGCATGGGCCCTAGGTGAGGACGGCGATGGCAGCGATTTCCACCAACTGCTGAGGGAGCACCAGGTCCACGACACCGATGACCGTGCTCGTGGGCTTGTGGGAGCCGAAGTACTCCCGGTTCACCCGCGCGAGCGTGTCGAAGTGCCTCCGGAGGTCCTTGACGTAGGAGGTGGTCCCGACGACCCGCTCCTTCGTCGCGTTGAAGTGGGTGAGCACCCTGTCGAGGTTGGCGTAGGCGGTTCGCACCTGCAGCTCGAAGTCGCCCTCCCCGATGAAGCGCCCCTGCATGTCATGCGAGAGCTGACCGGAGACGATGAGCAGAGAGCCGGCCCGGAGGGCCTGCGAATACCCGTAGGTCTGCTCCCAGGACATGCCGAAGCCGAAGGAGCTGAATGTCATCGCGCGTCCCCTGGAGAGGGCCCATGCACCCTGCTTCGCCCTCAGGTGGGGACCGCGTCCCGCTGGAGGCAAGCTGCGCAGGGGCGAGGGGCCGGACGCCCGCCCCTCCATCATGCATCGGCAGCGAGGAGCGCTCTCCCAGGTGCTCGGCCCCGGCATCGCGCTGCATAGGCCATGGGCGCCACCCCGACGAAGCGCTTGAAGACCCGGCAGAAGTGGGCCTGATCCGTGAACCCGAGCGCGTACGCCAGCTCGGCGAGTCGCGGCGCACCGGAATGGGAGCTGGTGGCAATCCGCTCGAGCGCCTCGTGCAACCGGTAGCGCTGGATGACCCACTTGGGGCTGACGCCCACCTTCGCGCGAAACAGCCGCTGCAGCGTGAGGACGGAGAGGCCGGCGTGGCGCGCGAGCGCATCCACCGAGGTCACCTCCCGGTCCATGGCCACGTGCGCCACGATGCGCCCCGCTTCGATCGCCGCGGCGTCCGGGCGCACCTCGAGCGTGCCCAGCGCTCCCGAGAGCCTCGCGACGGCCGCCTCGTCCGGGAGCGCCGCGAGCCCGCGCAGCGCGAGATTGACCTTTGCGCCGAGGAGCTGGGAGGCCGGGATACGCCGGTCGGTGAGGGTGTGCAGTGAGGTGCGGGTGTAGGCGCAGAACCCCGCCGGGCGGAACTTCACCGCGACCACACGCCCGGAGCCCTCGAGGTGCCGCACGAAGCGCCCGCGGGTCACGCCGACGAGCTCACTCTGCCCCCCTTCCACGGTCCAATGGATGACGGGGTGTGGGAGCGTGGCCGCCTCGAGGACCTGACCTGCGGGCAGGGACCAGCGCACCAACCAGAGGTGCTCGACGTAGGCCTGTAGCTCCGGGGGCGGCTCGAAGCGCAGGTGGTGCACGGGGCCGCCGCCGGGTCCCCCTGCCCCCGGGCCGAGCACGATGCCCCTGGGGCGGTCTGTCTTGCGGCGCAGCACGCTCATGCGGACGTGTTCTTACAATACCGTCCGCGCCACTTCAGCGATGAGAGCGCACATGCCAACGACCAGGGAAGTGCGGGCGGTGTTCAGCAATTCGGATTGGAGCGAGCAGCCCTATGCCGAGTCGGATGGGGTGAAGCTCACGAAGGCGCGGTACGTGAACGACTACCGTGGTGACGTGGAGGGCAGGTCGGTGACCGAGTCGCTCATGGTCTACCGCACGGACGGCCGCGTGACCTTCGTGGGGCTCGAGCGCTTCGAGGGACGCGTGCTCGGCAGGGCGGGCACCTTCGTCGTCCATTCCGAAGGGGAGTACCGTGATGGCGTCGCGGAGAGCCGGGGGCGTATCGTCCCAGGAGCAGGGACGGGCGAGCTCCGGACGCTGACGGGAGAGGCGACCTACCGGGCGGTGCACGCAGCGGAGCATGCGGTGGTATTTCAGCTCGCGTTCGGCGACTGAGCCGATGGACCGGAGAGCCACGATGACCCACTACGTCGCCCTGCTGCGCGGCATCAACGTCGGTGGCCACAAGGTCATCAAGATGGAGGCGCTGCGCCGGCTCTTCGAGGCGCTCCCGCTGTCGGACGTCTCCACCTACATCCAGAGCGGCAACGTCCTCTTCACCTCGAAGCTCAGCGAGGGCGTACTGCGCGGACGCATCGAGCGCCACCTGCGTGACGCCCTCGGCTACGAGGTCACCGTGGTGCTGCGCACGCGCGAGATCCTGGCCACGCTCGCCGCCGCGGACCCCTTCGCCGCCCCGGACTTCGAGCGCGATGCGGGGCCCAGCCTCTACGTGGCCTTCCTCGCCGGGGAGCCCGCGCCCGAGGCGGCGGCGCGCTACGAGCAACGCTCGGGTGACATCGACGTGTACCGCGTCCGGGGGCGTGAGGTGCTCGTCGCCTGCCACAAAGGCCGGGGCCTCTCGCGCTTCTCCGGCAACGAGCTCGAGAAGAGGCTCGGCGTCCCCGCGACGGTGCGCAACTGGGGCGTGGTCTGTGCCCTCGCCGACGCGGAGCCCCCTGCTCCGGCTCCGGCAGGAAACCGCGCACGACCCGCGACAAGACGCGAGGCCGCGGCCCCGCCCACAGGTAACGGTGGCGAGCGCCTGGCCTTCCCGGATGCCGCCGCGTGGGCACGCTGGCTCTCGAAGCACCACGCCTCGTCGGAGGGCATCTGGCTGCAGATTCCGAAGAAGGGCGCTGCCAGCAGGGGCCCGACCTATGCCGAGGCGCTCGACGTGGCGCTCGCCTGGGGGTGGATCGACAGCCAGAAGCAGGCGCACGACGCTACTGCCTGGCTGCAGCGCTTCACGCCGCGCAAGGCGCGCAGCCCGTGGTCGAAGATCAACCGGGACAGGGCCACGGCGCTCATCGCGGCGGGTCGCATGGCCGCCCCGGGCCTCGCCGAGGTGCAGCGCGCGAAGGAGGACGGGCGCTGGGACGCGGCCTACGACTCCTCCCGCACCTCTACGGTGCCGGAGGACCTCCAGGCCGCGCTCGCGGCCAATGCGCGCGCGGCCGCCTTCTTCACGGAGCTCGACGCGGCGAACCGCTACGCCATCCTCTACCGCGTGCAGACAGCGAAGCGGCCGGAGACGCGGGGGCGGCGCATCGCGCAGTTCGTGCAGATGCTGGCGAAGCGCGAGACCATCCACCCGCAGCGTCCGCGCTCCCTCAGCCCCGGCGCAGCCCCCGTGCGTGGTGACACAGGTGCACCTCGGCGAAAGGAGCGATGAACGCGTCGCTGTGGTCGCGGCCGGGTGAAGGCCTCCCGCTCCAGGTCCGGCGCCGGGACCGGCACGCCGGGGGCGCGCCGTGAATCAGTCCGCGTCCGTCGGCCAGTCCCGGTCGAGCAAGAGCGCGGCGGCTCCGACCACGGCGGCCTCGCGCACCTCGGGGGCCAGTCCGGGCGCGAGCCACACGCGGCCGTCGTTGACCGTCTCGACCGCCGCGACGAGCTCCTGCCCGAACCGCAGGTGGTAGCCCGCGAAGGCGAGCTGGCCGCCTCCCTCCAGCTGCGTGTTGGACGCGATGTCCAGCGACACGTGCTCCACCCGCATGCTCCCAGCCATCTGTCCGAGCAGGCCCGGGCCCGGCCGATGCTCCAGGGTCAGCGTTCCCTCCCGGTCCCCAGTGACGACGCAGGTGAGCGTGCGCGGGGCGATGTCCACCGACGTCTCCGACGTCACCGGCCGGCCCGTCGTCGTGCCCTCCTCGTGCAGGCTGACCCGCGCTGTCTTCACGGCGCACTCCACCCCGCGCGCGGCCTCCCCTTCCGCTGCCACGCGGAAGTGGTAGGGGTGCAGCTCCATTTCGGCGCTCACCTGCCCGAGGCGCACGCTCGGGTGGGCGGGTGCATAGGCGAGATTGGGGCCCTGTTGCGAGCGGTGCGCGGGTGAAGCGTGTGTCCGCCGCGGAGGCGGAGGCCGTCAGCAGGGAGGGCTGTGCCTC
>JAKEEX010000330.1 GCA_022616315.1 Myxococcaceae bacterium | reverse complement strand
GAGGCACAGCCCTCCCTGCTGACGGCCTCCGCCTCCGCGGCGGACACACGCTTCACCCGCGCACCGCTCGCAACAGGGCCCCAATCTCGCCTATGCACCGAACTGAACGGCCCCCGTGAAGGTGCCGGCGAGCACGAGCGCACCGTCCGCCAGGACGCGCGCACGCGCCACGTCCGAGAGCGCCGGGAGCGGCCGGGTCCAGCGCAGGTGCCCCGCCGGGTCGAACTGGGCGAGGAACCTGCCGCGGGTGATGGCCTGGCCGTCCACCTCGGTGTCCGCCCCCATGAAGCCCACGAGGGTGACGTTCCCGCTCGCATCGCGAACCACGGCGTTGGCCACGTCCCCGCTCGTCGAGCCGATGGCACGCGACCAGGCGCCCGGCAAGCCGAAGGAGGCGCGCACCCGCGACACGGGCGTCACCTGGAGCGTGCAGGGCCCCGTCCCCGTGCAGTCACCGCTCCAGCCCGTGAACGTGGCGCCGGCGCCCGGCACGGCCGTCAACGTGACGGTGCTGCCCTCCAGCCTCTCGAGGAGGCACAGGCCCTTCGCACATGAGAAGCCACCGCCCTCGAGCCGTACCTCGCCCCGGGCGAGGCCGTCGATGCCTACCGGCACCTTGACCGCCTCTCCCGGGCCTCCCCCGCCAGGCCCCCCGGTCCCTCCCGGAGGAGGGCCACCGCATGCGGCGAGGACCATCAGCAGCGGGGCTGCCGCGCCCGGCATCCATCCCTTGGCGCATCGAGACATGTGAACTCCTCATTCGAGAGCGGACTGCGCCTCCGCGACCAGGGCGGGAGCGACCTCGCCCCGGGTCCTGGTCACGAGGTGAGAGCGGCAGCGGTCAAGCCTCCCGCTCGGGGCGCCAGCCCTGGGTGATGCGCTGCTGCAGCAGCTCGTGATTCCAGATGGCAGCGATGGGGATGCGAGCCTCGGTCTCGCTCAACTCCTTGCGGACGACCTCCTCCGGGCCTGTGGAAATCACCCAGGTGAGGACCCTCCCCCCGGCCGCTCTCGCCCCCGCTCGGCGCAGGGTGGGGGGAATGCTCCGGCCCGGAGTCACGGGGAGCGGTGCGACCCCCCCGACGAGCCCCTGGGTCACGGCGGCGCGCACCGGGTAGAAGGTCAGATAGCCACTCTCCCCCTCGAAGACCGCACGAAGGTCCCCGGGGCGCTTCTCGAAGACCTTCGGGACGACCCAGATCGCGTCCCCGTATTCAGGGTGCTTCCCGACGTACTGCGCGTACGCCAGCCCCTCCGGGGTGGGGATCTCCAGCACGTCTCCAACCTTGACCTTTGCCATGTCTGCGTCCGTCACTCGTAGCCGATCTTCTTCAGCAACTCATACCCGCGCTTCAGCGCTTCCGCATACTTCGGATTCGACTTGGCGATGCTGTTGATGCGGTTGAGCAGCGTGCCGCCATCCTTCCCGAGCTTGTGGATCTCGATGAGCGCCTGCTCCACCGAGCGCGCGTCCGCCCGCGAGAGTCCCCCCAGGACCTTTTCAACCAAGATGCCCTTGGTGCGCAGGTGCTCTGCCGAGCGGCGCGCGAGGTCGTTCGTGATGCCGACGTACTGGACGTTCCCTGCCGCATCGACGGAGCGGTAGACGACGTTGTCGCCCCCCGCCGCCCCCTTGCCGGACGGAGTGGGGGTGCAGTTGTTGTGGACCCAGGCCTGGTGTGCCCCCACGAAGTAGGTGTGGAAGTCCGCGACCTCGAAGTTGTAAACGGTCGCGCGCTGGAGCGTCTCGGCCACGCTCTCGGTGGTCATCCACGCCTGACGTGCGGTGCGGATGCGGCTGCCCGGCGTGAGCCACCTCGCCTCGGTCCAGCCCTGCCCCTCCACCCAGAAGGGGTGCTCCAGCGTCACGCCCAGCGTCTCGCGCGTCCCGTCCTCGGCCTTCAGCACCAGCTCCAGCACCGTGGCTCCGGGCGTGACGGTCGTGGCCACGACGGGCCGCCAATCCAGGACCCCCGTCTCCGCGTCGCGAGAGAGGACGAGCTCCCCCTCACGCACCTCCTCGATGGGTTTGAGGCCCTCCTCGGTGGTGACGAGCGTGCCAGCAACGAAGCACTGCTTGCCCGGAACGAGGCAGGAGCCGCCGGGGCATTCCTTCATTGCCTTCTTCGAGCCCTGCTCCGCCACCTCACTGCGCAGCTCCCTCGCCGCAGTCTTTTGTGCGAGCTCCGTGG
>JAKEEX010000329.1 GCA_022616315.1 Myxococcaceae bacterium | reverse complement strand
TTCCCCTCTCCCTCTGGGAGAGGGACAGGGTGAGGGGGCTGTGTACCCTGGAGTCCAGCCCAGGTGACAGGAACGAGTCTCTGGCCCCAAGCTTGCAAAAAAGCTCGGGTGCCCATGCGCCTCCCCCTCCTCGCCGTCCTCCTGACTCCGGTGGTCGCCGCGGCTCAGACCATCCAGATCACCTACCCGACCACGACCGCGACAGCGCGAACGCTCACGGTGGGTCCTGCCCGGTGCGAGGGCATCGTCATGGTGAACTACCAGGCGACCGGGCAGCTGTGCAGCGACCTGGAGCTCTGGGTCACCACCGCGTCGAACTGCAGTGCTGGGCCTCAGAAGACTGACCACGTCTTCGCCAGCCTGACGCCACAGCAGGTTGCAACCACACCCTCGGGCACCCAACAGTTCGACCTCATCGACCTCCCTGCATTCGGCGCGGACGCGGGGTCATCGTGCGGCACGCCGGGAGTGACCGAGACCTTCCAGGTGTGCGCAACGTCCACGAGGCCCGACACGATTATTCAGTTCTGCCGGGAGGGTGACGACGATCCACTGCGAGCCACGCCGCTCGAGCTCGTGTACGACGCGGAGCCCCCGGATGCCCCCACCATCACCAGCGTCGAGCCGCTCGACCAGGAGCTGCGGGTGACGGTGGACGCCGAGAGCAACGTCGGTGTCCGCGTCGAGCAGCGCATCGCAGGGACGACCGACTGGACCGTGGTGAGGACGCTCGGAACCGACGTCCGCACGCTCCAGATCACGAACCTCCAGAACGGCACCAGCTACGAGGTCCAGGCCATCGCCATCGATGCCGCGGGGAACGAGAGCGCAGCCTCGGGCATCGCGAGCGGCACGCCCATCCAGACGCTCGGGTTCTGGGGCGCGTACAAGGAGGCCGGTGGGCAGCAGGTGGGCGGATGCACGGCGACGGGCGCGATGCTCACGCCGCTCGGTATCCTCGCGGTGCTCTTCCTGAGGAGACGGCGTTCATGAAGGCGATGCGTGTGGTGGCGGGGCTGGCGTGTCTGCTGATGGCGACGGCCGCATCGGCGCAGGTGATGGTAGTCACCGGCGATTCGACGCAGTCCCCGCGCACCTCGATGCTGGAGCTCAAGCTCGGCAGCTACCTGCCGATGATCGACTCCGAACCCGGGCTGACGGGCACGCCCTTCGCGAGCACGTTCGGTGCGGGAGGGATCCTCCTCTTCGAGCTGGAATACAACTGGCAGTTCTTCCAGGACTTTGGCTCCGCCGCGCTCGGCTTCTCGGCCGGATATGGCGAGAAGTTCGGAGATGCCAAAGCCGTGGGGACCGGTGAGGTCGCAGGCAGCACGGGCATGCGGGTGTTCCCGTTGCGACTGCTCGGCGTCTACCGCTTCGACGTGCTCGCCATGAAGTTCGGTGTCCCCCTGGTCCCGTACGGGAAGCTGGGCCTCGTGGGCATTCCGTGGTCCGTCGTGAAGGGCTCGAGCATCGAGACGTTCGACGGACAGAAGGGCCAGGGCTTCCGGTATGGCTACCAGGGTGTCGCCGGGCTCGCTCTCCAGCTGGACTTCCTCGCGCCCCGGATGGCGCGCGACTTCGACTCGAGTCTGGGCGTGAATCACTCGTACCTCTTCGGCGAGTACACCTGGGCCAACGTGGACAACTTCGGCAGCCCCGGCCTGAACTTCTCGGGTCGCTACCTCATGTTCGGGCTCGGCCTGGAGTTCTAGGTGACGCTCACCGTCCTCCTCTTCGCCGCCGCGCGAGAGCGCGCGGGGCTCCCGCGCCTGACGCTGGAGCTGGGGCGAGACGAGGTGACGGTGACGGAGGTGCTGGCCGAGCTCGCCGGGCGGTACCCGTCCCTGGCCCCACTGCTGCCTCACTTGCGCGTGGCGGTGGACCAGGAGTTCGTGCCTCTCTCGGCGCTGGTCCGGCCTGGTGCGGTGGTGGCGCTCATTCCCCCCGTGGCTGGAGGCTCGGGACGCTTCCTCGTCATGGACCGACCGCTGTCACTTCAGGACGTGGTCGACGCAGTCGCGGGAGCGGATGCGGGCGGGCTCGTCACCTTCAGCGGCGCCGTGCGCGACGCGACGCGAGGACGCCGCGTCCTCAGGCTCGAGTACGAGGCCTACGGACCCATGGCCGTGCGCGTGATGGAATCCATCGGCCGCGAGGCGGAGGCCCGCTGGCCGGGGTGCCGCGTGTCCATCCATCACCGCGTCGGCACGCTGCTCCCCGGAGAGCTCGCGGTGGTCATCGCGGCGGCGTCCGCGCATCGTGCGGAGGCCTTCGAGGCCTGTCGCCACGCCATCGAGCGCCTCAAGCAGGACGTCCCCATCTGGAAGAAGGAGCTCTTCGAGGACGGGGAGGTCTGGGTCGGGCTCGGCCCGTGATTCGAACGACCCGCAGGCTCACCGCACCGTGATGGACGAAGGCAGCTTCAAGCGCTCCCGTGCATCAGGGACGCCGCCATCCGTCTCCACGTGCGTGGGGTAGAGGGCCTCGAGCCGCTTTCGCTCCGCCTCCTGGTGCTCGCGCGCGAGCGCCTTGGCGCGCACCGTGAGCGCGTCTGCTTCCTCTTTCGTGGGCCGCGAGAGGAGGAACCCCAGAGGCAGCGTGACGGTTGCTGCGACCGCTATCGCCACGACAAAGGCCACGCGCCACCGCGCACCCGCCTCACGTCCGGCAGCTGTCGCCGGCTGGACCACGAGCCGCAGCTCGCCTTCGCGCAGCTGCAGCAGCTCGCCCGCGGAGACGTCCACGTAGCCCCGTCCACCCTCCTGTGGAAGCTGTGACGACGCGAGGTGCTCGAGCCCACCGCCCGGCGTCCTGCGCTCCACCGAGGCACGAGGCGGAACGTAGACCCGGAATCCCGCATCCGTGCGACGCGCGAGCGTGAACGGCTCCACCTCGAGGGTGAAGCCATAGAGCGGCAGAGGTGCACGCTCGTCCGCGGCAGCCAGCACGGTGTCCACCTCCGCGCCGAAGCTCCGCGCCTCGCTGAGCTCCTCGCCCCAGAAGATCTCGCAGAACAGTCCGGACGTGTTCATCAAGGAGGCAGATCCTCCACCTGCGGTGCTCCCGTGGCCTCACGCTCCGCCTCCACGCCCGCATCCAGGCGCGGTGCCGGCGGATTCTCCAGTGGCAGCGCGGGAAGCACACCCGGGAGCGCGTCACCGACGGCTGGCGTCTCCACGGGCAGGGTGACGGTCCGTACCGGACCCGGGCGGTGATTCATCATCCGGCGCAGCTCACCCACGCCCAGCGCCACCATCAGGGCCACCAGCGCCACGAAGCCCAGCGCATGCGCGAGCGTCTCCACCCGAACGGACACGCGCCGTCCGGTCGCCCAGGAATACGCAGCGAACGCGATGCGCCCCCCATCGAGCGCCGGAAGCGGCACGAGGTGCACGAGCGCGAGCGCCAGCGAGAGGCTCGCCAGCACGCGGACGAACGCGCCGAGCCCACTGCCCGCGGAATCCGAGGCCTGCTTGAACACAGCGACGGGCGCCGAGACGACGGAATCCTGGCTTCCTCGGAGCAGGCGCCAGACGAGCGTGAGCCCCTCGTCCACGACGGTCCTCGAGTGGCCAAGCGCGAGCGTCATGGCCTCGCCGAACCCGTGTCGTCGCCAGACGTACTGCTGGCTCACACCGATGCGCCCTGCGCCGTCCTCGTCCGCACGAGGGGTCAACCGCACCACGACGGGCTCGTCGGAGCGCAGGACCGTCAGGCGGAGTGGCTGGTCCGCGCTCTCCGCGACGTGCTCGACGAGGGTGGACCACTCACGGACCGGAGCCTCGTTGACGGCCTCGACCTGGTCCCCGGGACGCAGGCCCGCCCGAGCTCCTTCGGAACCTGGCTCCACCGTACCCACCGTCATGGGCACCGGCACGTGCGTGCCCGCGACGTACAGCGCGGTCAGCACGAGCAGGGCGAACAGCGCGTTGATGACGGGCCCGGCGAGGTGAACCACCACACGCTGCCAGGGCGGACGGGAGGCGAGAGAATCGGAGTCACGCCGGGCCCCCACTCTCCTCTCCCTCTGGGAGAGGGCCGGGGTGAGGGGGCTGTGCAACCCGGCTCCGCGTTCGTGGGTCTCCTCATGGGGATTCATCCCCTCGATGTCCACCGAGCCGCCGAGGGGAATGGCGCCCAGCACGAGACGGATCCCCTGCTTCTCGATGGACAGCAGGGGCGGTCCGAAGCCGAACGAGAAGCGCCGGACCCGGACGCGGAGGATGCGCGCGGCGATCAGGTGCCCCAGCTCGTGCAGGGCGACCAGCAGGCCGAGGGCGACGATGGCGAGGACGTAGCGCACGTTCGGGCCCGGTTCAGAGCTTCCGGCGGGCTCCCGTCCGCCGGTATGCGAGGTAGTCCGCGAGGATGGTGCCGTGGTCGAAGCAGAGCTCCTTCGGGAGCGCTGCCAGCGGAAAGGCACGGGCCTCGGCCGCGTCGTCGGCGCCCTTCGGCTCACCCTCGGCGCGGGCGATGTAGACGGTGGAGATCGTGTGCCGGCGCGGGTCGCGTGCCGGGTCCGAGTAGGTGAAGAACTGCTCCACGAGCTCCACCTCGAGCCCCGTCTCTTCGCGGGCCTCGCGCACGGCGGCGGCATGGAGTGGCTCACCCTCGTCCACGAAGCCTCCGGGGAGGGCCCAGCCCAGGGGTGGATTGCGCCGCCGGATGAGCACGATGCGCTCTCCCGGGAGCTCGATGATGCAGTCCACCGTTGGGACCGGGTTGCGGTACTCCGTCATGGGAGGTGCGACTCTATCCTCTCTCGGCGCCCGGAGGGCTCCGGAGGAAGGGGCGGCCGGCTGCTCGTTGCCTCCCAGACCGGGGGCGGGGAGGATGCCTGCCTGTGTACCGCACGAGCCTCCTCCTGCTGCTCCTGCTCTCCTTGGCCTGTGGCCGCATCCACCTCCTTCAGGAGGGGCGCTACCAGATGTCCGCGACCGAGGTGCTCACCGACACCTGCGGCGTGCTCGCTCAGCCCGACGACCTGTGGGACGGGTCGCTCCTGCTGATGGGGAACGTCGTGCGGTTTGACTACGAGCTTCTGCAGCCGCCCATCCCGATGAGCGGTGTGTTCCTGTCCCGCACGGAGCGCTTCACGGCGAACGGGACGGCGTTGAACACACCGTTCCGCGTGCGTGGCCGCGACTGCCTCGTGGGAAGCATCACCGTCACCATCAATGCGGACACGGACGAGGGGGCTGAGCCCCCGGGGACGGTGTTCACCGGCACCCTGCGCGTGCACGTCGAGACGCGTGGCACACCGGAGGACGAGGCCTGCACCTGCGAAGTGGCGGCGACCCTCAGAGCCGTGCACGAATAGAGGGAATCCATCGCTGAGCCCCGCTGCGCAAGGAGAAGCAAGCCATGCCGGACGACTCCCACGCTCTCCACTCAGTGCTCACCGAGGCGCGCATCTTCCCGCCGCCTGCGGAATTCGCGGCGAAGGCCCACATCCGCTCCATGGAGGACTACCGGCGCCTGTACGCCGAGGCGGAGCGCAACCCGGAGGCCTACTGGGGCGCACGCGCGCGTGAGGAGCTGCACTGGGAGACGCCCTTCCGCACGGTGCTGGAGTGGAAGCCACCGCACTCGCGCTGGTTCATCGAGGGCCGCACCAACCTCGCCTACAACTGTCTGGACAGGCACCTCGAGAAGCGCCGGGACAAGGTGGCCATCCTCTTCGAGGGTGAACCCGGGGACGTGCGCCGGGTGACGTACGGTCAGCTCGCGGCGGACGTCAACCGACTGGCCAATGGGCTCAAGCGACTGGGCGTCAAGAAGGGGGACAGGGTCGGAATCTACCTGCCCATGGTGCCCGAGGCGGCGGTGGCGATGCTGGCTTGCGCGCGGATCGGCGCGGTGCACTCGGTGGTGTTCGGCGGCTTCTCCGCGGAGGCGCTGAGGGACCGGATGAACGACGCGGGGGCGAAGGTGCTCCTCACCGCGGACGGCGGCTGGCGCAAGGGCGCAGTGGTGCCGCTGAAGAAAAACGTGGATGAGGCCGCGCCCCACATTCCGACGCTCGAGAGGGTGGTGGTGCTGGAGCGGGTGGGGCAGGGCGGTGCGCTGGGTCCGCGTGACGTCTCCTGGAAGGCGCTGGTAGAGGGTGAGAGTGACGTCTGTGCGCCCGAGTGGGTGGAGAGCGAGCACCCGCTCTTCATCCTCTACACCTCGGGCTCCACCGGGAAGCCGAAGGGCGTGCTGCACACCACCGGTGGCTACGCGGTGAATGTGTCGCTCACCACGCGCTGGGTCTTCGACTTGGAGGAGGAGGACGTCTACTGGTGCACCGCCGACGTGGGCTGGGTCACGGGCCACAGCTACGTCGTCTACGGGCCCCTCATGAATGGCGCCACCACCGTCCTCTACGAGGGCGCGCCGGTGCACCCGCAGCCGGACCGCTTCTGGGACATGGTGGCGCGCCACCGGGTGAGCGTCTTCTACACGGCGCCCACCGCGATCCGAACGTTCATGCGGCTCGGGGACGCGCTGCCGCGGAAGCATGACCTCTCGAGCTTGAGGCTGCTCGGGACGGTGGGAGAGCCCATCAATCCCGAGGCGTGGATGTGGTACCGCGAGGTCATCGGGCAGGGGCGCTGCCCCATCGTGGACACGTGGTGGCAGACGGAGACGGGGGCCATTATGGTGTCTCCGCTTCCGGGCGCGACGCCGACGAAACCCGGGAGTGCCACGCTGCCGATGCCAGGCATCAAGGTAGAGGTGCTGGACAAGGCGGGCCACGCGGTGCCTGCGGGCAAGGGCGGGTTGCTCTTCATCGGGCGCCCCTGGCCGTCCATGCTGCGCACGGTGTGGGGGGACGAGGAGCGCTACGCACGCTCGTACTTCGGAGAGATTCCGGGCAAGTACTTCACGGGTGACGGCGCGCGACTGGACGCGGACGGGTACCTGTGGGTGATGGGGCGCGTAGACGACGTGGTGAACGTCGCGGGCCACCGGCTTGGCACTGCGGAGGTGGAGAGCGCGCTGGTGAGCCACCCGTCGGTGTCCGAGGCCGCGGTGGTGGGGCGGCCGGACGCGCTGAAGGGGACGGCGCTGGTGGCCTTCGTCACGGTGAAGAAGGGCGTGGAGGTGACGCCACAGCTGGAGGCCCAGCTGTGCACGCACGTGACGAAGGAGATTGGCGCCATCGCGAGGCCGGACGTCATCCGGTTCGCGGAGGCGCTGCCCAAGACACGATCCGGGAAGATCATGCGCCGGCTGCTGCGGGACGTGGCCGCAGGCAAGGAGAGCACCGGGGACGTCACCACGCTGGAGGACTTGAACGTCCTGGCCGCGCTGCGGGAGGCGGAGGAGTGACGGAAATCACGCGTCCGGTCAGAAGACATCGTGCCGCCCCATCACGAGCGGCGGGCGCAGGCAGAAGTCCACGACCTGCCGCCACACTGTCTCGAACTGAGGCCGGCGGAACTCCGAGTTGGACAGGAGCCAGTCCACATGTGGCGGCTGGTATCCCGGGTCGTCGAAGTGGCCGATCACGTCCAGGTGGTCCGCGCGCACGGAGGCGATGACCTCGCCCCAGGGCTGGCTCCAGGTGGGGACGATCCCGTCGCTCGAGCGCAGGGCCGGCAGTGCCCCGTTCGAGTCTCGCATGCGGTCCAGCTGCTCGAGGGAGAGCGTTGGCTTGCGTGCCTCGGGGAAGGCACATGCCTTCCTGTGCAGGAAGCTGTAGAGCGCGTAGGTCCCCTGTGCGTACGGCGACATCCCGGCGTGCAGGCGGCCCTTCCATGAGGGATAGCGCGCGCGCGTCACCACGCTGCCGTAGCGCACCCCGGGACGGTTCGCCGTCCCCGCGTTGAACACGTCCATCGCCTCCAGCGCGAGCTGCGTCACCAGGGACTGGTCGCTGCTCACCTGCGCGAGGAAGGTGACAAGTGCCTGCCGCCGCTCCGGGCTGAAGTCGGTCAGGAGCTGGGCGAAGAGCTGGTCCACCAGCGTCGCCTTCCACCCGAGCCGGTCGTCCACCCGGACAATCGCACCGACGATGCGGAACAGCGCGGAGAGCGGGAGACGCCCGTAACGCAAGCTGTACAACGTGAAGAGGGAAAGCAGCCCGAGCATCTTCGCGCCGAGGATGCTCCCGAAGAGGGACGCCAGCGGCGTGCCGTGGTGCGGTGTCGCCACGCTCACGAGCGTGCGGACGCGCCGGGCGTAGCGTTCCACCTGGAGTTGTTCCCCAAGCTGTACGTTCGGCGCGACGAGCAGCCGCGCGTCCAGCGCGCCCGTGGAGTGGCCGATGAGGTGCAGCGGTCCGTCATCCCCCTGGGCCGTCTGCTCGATGACCGCGTGGAGGTCCCTGGCACGCACCCGGATGGAGGCCGTGGGATGCGAGGGCACCACGTGCACCTCGGCGGGCACGTTGCGCCGCAAGAGCTCCGCAATGAGGAAGTCCCGGACGTGGCCGAAGTACACGAGCTCGCCCAGGTTGGCGAAACCGAAGAAGCCGGGTGCGAGATAGAACCTGTGCTTCAGGGACATCGTGCCTCGAGCCGGGAAGGGGAGGGCGGCGCCTGGGCGACGGGTTCTAGCGTCAGCGCCTCAGGTGGGCCAGCGCTGCCTCGAGGAGCGCGGCCACGCCGCGCCGTGCCACGTTCACCAGCTTGCTGCGGTACTCGTGGGGGGCCTGCGTGTACAGGCGGCTCACCTTGTGGTGGAGCTCCGACGCGCCCCAGACGAGGACCAGGTCCGCCCATGCGACGTCGTGCCTCGCACGGTCCTGCGTGCGCCGCTCCGTGCCGTCCACCATGCGCAACTCGAGCGCATGTCCCAGCCCCAGAGTGAGCTCCTCGCGGACCGCGGGTGAGCCGCCGACCACCACGAGACGGCGGATTCCGCGACGGTGGCACTCCTCCAGGAGCTCGGATTCCGCGCGGCGGTTGACCGAGCCACTGCAAGCCTCGCACGTGCGCCGGTCCGCCACCGGGAGGGGCTCGCGGTTGCTTGCGCGTGCCCGGTCCAGACAGGGAGCGTTGGTGCAGTGAAGGAAGAAGGTGGTGGTGAGGACCTCGCGTGCCCGGTCCAGCTTGGCGGTGCTCATCCGGAGCTTCCCCGGACGGGTGAGGCCGGCGGATTCGAGTGTCTGTCTTGCGCGGTCTCGCGAGGGGTCGAGCGCGTAGCCTTGCTCTGCGAGCCAGGCGCCGATGTCCGTGTCGGTGCTCACCTCGGCTCGTCCACGCGGAGGAAGAGGTCGGATTGACGCGAGGGCTCGGTGAGAGGTCGCTTCCCCTCACCCTGTCCCTCTCCCAGGGGGAGAGGGGAGAGGGCCTCTCGCACGGGCGCGAAGGTGCGGCGGTGGATGGGGGAGACGCCTCGCTCCTTGAGCGCCCGGAGGTGCTCGGGCGTGGGGTAGCCCTTGTGTCCCGCGAGCCCCCAGCCGGGAAAGCGCGCGTCGAGCTCGGCCATCCGCGCGTCGCGCGTCGTCTTCGCCACCATGGACGCCGCGGCGATGCTCGCAGACTGCGCGTCCCCACGGATGATTCCGCGCTGAGGGGCCGGACAGTCCGGAATCGTGCGCGCGTCCACGAGGACGTGCTGTGGCATCACCGCGAGCCCGAGCACCGCGCGGCGCATGGCCAGGAGGCCCGCGTGGTAGATGTTCAGCCGGTCGATCTCCTCGACCTCGGCCACCCCCACCGCCCACGCAACCGCGTCCGCCTTCACCTGCGCCGCGAGCACCTCGCGGCGGGCAGGGTCCAGGACCTTCTTGCTGTCGTCCAGTCCCGCCAGCTTGTAGTCGCGGGGCAGGATGACTGCGGCGGCCACCACGGGGCCCGCGAGCGGCGCCATCCCCGCTTCGTCCACTCCTGCGATGTGGACGACGCCCTGGGCCCACAGCTCCCGCTCGAAGCGCAGGAGCGCCTCGCAGCGCGCGGCCTCGGCGCGTTCATGGTCCACGCGCGCCCGGAGCACGCGGAGCAGCGTCTGGGCTCCCTTCCGCTCATCACGCGCGAGCGCCCGGAGAACCGCACTGGAGACCGGCTCGCCGTTCTCCACGTAGCGAGCCCTCAATTCGGACAGCTTCAGGGAAGAGGCGGAGGCGCGGGGAGCCACGGCACCGTGTCCTACTCCACCCGCTTCAGTCTGCGAAGCGGAGGGTGATGCTCCGTGGCTCGGCGGTGCAGCTGCACTCGCCGCAGATGAACTCCAGCTGGGCCGTGTCGCTCTCCCGGGTGCCATGGAAGGCCCTCACCCGCACCGTGCCGGCGCCGATG
>JAKEEX010000328.1 GCA_022616315.1 Myxococcaceae bacterium | reverse complement strand
GCGGCCGGTGACGAATGGGTGGAGGAGGCAGGTGCGGAAGGGACGTCAGTACCTCTCTCCACTCCTGCAGTGCCGACGCCTTGTGTGCGAGCGGTGTCGGCCGTGGGGGTGTACCCCTGTCCCCAGGACGCGGCCCGTACACCCGTGCGCCCCCAAGGTCCCCGTCCCCCCAGAGCGCCCGCCCCTCACCTCGCAGCGGTGGCACCTGCACGCCCGCGGCAGCCAGAGCGCCCGCAGGCCAGCACGGGAGCGCTCACCCACGTCACCCGCGGCGCACTGTCCCTCCCGCACCGTGCATCACCGAGGTGCTGGCTTCATTCGCGCCGAGAATGAGTCCCCCTGGGAAGGGACCAGGTCATTCTCTCCCGGGGGAGCGGGGTCGTTCGACCTCGCGCTCGGCAAGAGAAGCGACCCAGTACCCAGCCTCTACTCCACCCGCTCCAGCACCATCGCCTGGCCCTGGCCCACGCCGACACAGAGCGTGACGAGCGCATACCGCCCTCCGCGCCGAACGAGCTCACGCGCCGCGGTGCTCACCAGCCGCGCACCGCTCGCACCGAGCGGATGTCCGAGCGCAATCGCTCCACCGTTCGGATTCACCCAGTCCGCGTCATCCGGCACGCCCAGGTCGCGCAGCACCGCCAGCGCCTGCGCAGCGAACGCCTCGTTCAGCTCGATGACCGCCATGTCCTTCAAGGACAGCTTCAGACGCTCGAGCAGCTTGCGCACCGCTGGCACCGGCCCAACACCCATCACACGCGGAGCCACACCACACGCAGCAGAGCCGAGCACCCGCGCGATGGGCTTCAGCCCATACCGTCGCGCCGCCTCCTCCGAGGCGAGCAACAGGGCACACGCACCATCATTGAGCCCGGATGCGTTGCCCGCGGTGATGCACCCCTCCGGCCCCATCACCGGCTTGAGGCGCGCCAGCTGCTCCAGCGTCGTGTCCGAGCGCGGGTGCTCATCCACCTTCACGACGAGCTCGCTCTTGCCCTGGGACACCGTGACAGGCAGCAGCTCCCCGTCGAAGAAGCCCGCCTCCCGCGCACGCGCCACGCGCTGCTGGCTGCGGAGCGCGAACGCATCCTGGTCCGCGCGCGAGATGCCCCACTCCTTCGCCACGTTCTCGGCCGTCTGCGACATGGAATCCACGCCGTACTTCGCGCGCATGCGTGGATTCACGAAGCGCCAGCCGAGCGTCGTGTCCTCGAGCGTCTGCCCGCGCCCGAAGGCACCGTCCGCCTTGGACAGCACGTACGGCGCCCGCGTCATGCTCTCCACGCCGCCCGCGATGACGAGCTCCGCCTCCCCCGTGCGCAGCGCGCGGGAAGCGTGGGCCACGGCCTCGAGCCCCGAGGCGCACAGCCGGTTGACCGTCACCCCGGGCACACGCTCGGGCAGGCCCGAGAGCAGCGCCGCCATGCGCGCCACGTTGCGGTTGTCCTCGCCGGACTGGTTGGCGCAACCCAGCACCACCTCGTCCACCGCGGCCCAGTCCACGCCG
The DNA here is from genome assembly GCA_022616315.1 of Myxococcaceae bacterium. Taxonomy (GTDB): domain Bacteria; phylum Myxococcota; class Myxococcia; order Myxococcales; family Myxococcaceae; genus JAKEEX01. The sequence goes on along the minus strand of JAKEEX010000328.1, from coordinate 2,098 downwards.
GGGTTGCGCTTCATCAGCTCGGACACGGGCAGCGCCGCGAGGTCGTCCGCGCGCACGGAGGCGAGCGCCCCGCCCAGGCGTCCAATAGGAGTCCGGATGACGTCACAGATGAGGGCTTCGCTCATGGGGCTCTCCTTCATCCGAACACCTGCAGGGGCCGGATGGCATCTTCGATGGCGGCGGCCGTCCGCTTCAGGGCGGGCAGCACACGCTCACGGGCATCCTCGGCACAGCGCTCGTGCCAGCGCATGCCCACGTTGAGGGCGGCGGCCACGCGGCCGCGGTGACGGACGGGCACGGCCAGCGAGCACAGGCCGAGCTCCATCTCCTGCTGCACCAGGGCCCAGCCCTGGGCCGCCACGCGCTGGAGCTCCGCACGCAGCGCCGAGGTGTCCGTCAGCGTGTGGGGCGTCAGTGCGGGGAGCCGGCGCTTCTTCAGCCTCGCCGCGAGCTCCTCCTCCGGCAGCCCCGCGAGCAGCACCCGTCCCATGGACGTCGCGTGGGCCGGCAGATGCGCGCCCACGGCGATGTTCATGGTCATCACCTTCCGCACGGGCACGCGCAGCACGTAGACGATCTCGTCCCCCTGGAGCACCGCCAGCGAGCTGCTCTCGTCCAGCTGCTTCGCCATGCCCTCCATCAGCGGGAGCAGCAGGTCCGACACGTCCAGGGAGGAGAGGTAGGCGTAGCCCAGCTCCAGCACACGCGGGGTGAGCCGGAAGAGGCGCTCGTCCGAGCGGACGTAGCCAAGGTGCTCGAGCGTCAGGAGGAAGCGCCGCGCCGCCGCCCGGGACAGGCCCACCCGCTCGGCCACCGCCGAGAGGCTCAGCGCCGGATTCTCGGCACTGAACGCACGGATGACCTCCAGGCCCCGCGCCAGGGACTGCACGTGGTCGGGGCTGCTCTCGAAGTCGGCGGAGGTGCGCTCGCTCGTCGCGCGGGACATGGGGACGGTCACCTTTGACAGCCACCCTATCGGCTTGTAGAGTTGTTCGCAATGCGAACTGCCGTGCGATTACCGCACAGCACGCTCGCCCCCCTTCCATGCGCCCGGAACGAGAAACCGTCCTCCACAGCTGGTGCGTCCCCGCGGAGTGGAACGCGCCCACCATCGTCGGCGGCGAGGGTGCCTGGCTCATCACCGAGCAGGGCCAGCGCATCCTCGACATGAGCAGCCTGGCCGAGTGCTCCAACCTCGGCCACCAGCATCCGCACGTGGTGCGCGCCATCCGCGAGCAAGCGGAGAAGCTGTGCTTCGTCACCGCCGCCTGGGGAGCGGAGCCCCGCGCACGCCTGGCGGAGCTGCTGCTCGAGAAGTCCGGCTTCGAAGGCGGGCAGGTGTTCTTCACCCTCGCGGGGGCGGACGCCAACGAGAACGCCGTAAAGTTCGCGCGCTGGGCGGCGAAGAAGCCCTACGGGAAGGTCATCACGCGCCAGCGCTCCTACCACGGGGCCAGCTACACGGGCATCGCCCTCTCCGGTGACAGCCGCACCGCACCGCAGGACATCCTGGGCATGCCCGGCGTCGTGCACGTGCTGCCGCCCTACGCCTACCGCTGCCCATTCCACAGCCCGGACGCGGAGACGTGCGGTGAGCGCGCCGCGGCCCACGTGGCGGACACCATCGACGCGGAGAACCCCCGCGCGGTCGCCGCCGTGATGATGGAGCCCAACGCGGGCACCAACGGCATCGTCGCGCCGGACAACTACTGGCCGCTCCTGCGCGAGCACACCCGGAAGAAGGGCGTGTGGCTCATCGCGGACGAGGTGATGAGCGGCTTCGGGCGCTGCGGTGAGTGGTTCGCGTGGCAGCGCCACGGCGAGGCGGGCCGGCCGGACATGATGACGCTCGCCAAGGGCCTCACCGGTGCACACCTTCCGCTGGGCGCCGTGGTGCTGAGCGAGCCGGTGGTGCGCGCCCTGAAGAACGAGTACCTCTACACGGGCCTCACCTACTGCGGCCACCCGCTGAGCTGCGCCGCGGGCGTCGCCGCCATCGAGGCATACGAGCAGGAGGACCTGATTGCGCGCTCCCGTGTCCTCGGCAAGCAGCTCCTCGAGTCCCTGAAGGCGCTCCAGCGCCGGCACTCCGTCATCG
>JAKEEX010000327.1 GCA_022616315.1 Myxococcaceae bacterium | reverse complement strand
GCGGAAGCCTCTCCACCGCCATCCGCCTCTACAAGGACAAGGTGCCGGGCCGTCCGCGCCGCATCCTGTGCCTCAACCTCATCGTGACGCCGGAGTACCTGCGCCGCATCCGGGACGACCACCCGGACGTGACTGTCTATGCGCTGCGCCTGGACCGGGGCCTGTCCCCTCCGGAGGTGCTCGGCACCGAGCCGGGCACCCACTGGGAGCTCGAGCGCGGCCTGGACGAGCGCCAGTACATCGTCCCGGGAGGCGGCGGGTTCGGGGAGATCATGAACAACGCCTACGTGTGAGAGGAGGCGTCCGGTGACGACGTTCCACGGGAAGAAGGTCCGGGTGCTGTACGACGAGGCCGCCGTCCGGGCCCGCGTGCGCGAGCTCGGGGCGCAGATCACCCGCGACTACACGGACAAGGACCTCGTCCTCCTGTGCGTCCTCAAGGGCAGCGTGTTCTTCTTCACGGACCTCGCGCGCGCCATCGACCTGCCGCTGACCCTCGAGTTCCTCGGGGTGAGCAGCTACCAGAGCGGCACGGAGACCACCGGTGAGGTGCGCATCACCTCGGACGTGTCCAAGCCATTGGCGGGCAAGCACGTGCTCGTGGTGGAGGACATCATCGACACCGGGCTCACCATGCAGTTCCTGCTGGAGAACCTGAAGGCGCGCCACCCGGCGTCGGTGAAGCTCTGCGCGCTCCTGGAGAAGCCCGCGCGCGCGCGCACCCAGGTGGGCATCGACTACAAGGGCTTCGTCGTCGAGGACGTGTTCATCGTGGGCTACGGCCTGGACTACGCGGAGCAGTACCGGAACCTGCCGTTCATCGGCGTCGTGCAGGGGAAATGAGGACCAGCGATGGCGTGGACCGGGCGAGATGAGCTGGCCGGTGCGGTGGAGCGTCTAGGCGTCCCTCACGAGCGCTTTCGGTTCCTGCCTCACGACGAGTCCGGACCGCTCCTGAAGCGTATCGAGGAGCAGTTCGTCGATGGCCACCGGGGGCGATGGTGGTGGGAGCACTGGCGCGACACGCCGGTCTCCCGCACGTTCGTGGATGACCAGGCGTTCCTGCGCGTCGCCCAGCTGGTCCCTGATCCCAGGGAGCCCCTCTACTTCGTATTCGACGAGGAGCCAGAGTCAGGCGTCGCGCTGTCCGATGCGGAGACGGTCACGTTGCTGCTGGGCGAATGCCCCGCCTTCGAATACGGCCTGGTGGCGCTTTCGCTCGATTGGCTCGTTTTCGAGAACCACCACGGCGTCCTGATGGCCCTGGGCGAGCCCGTTGAGACTCGGCTCCGCGCCCTGGGAGCCTGACCGGCACGTCGGGAGCGGGGTATCACTGCCCGTCAGCTCCAGAAGGTGGCCAGAGCGCGCCGAGCTCGAGCTCGATGGACTCGAAGGGTTGGGCGCGAACCGTCTGGTCGCCGAAGTAGGAGCCGGAGAGCACCCAGCTCCCTCCAGCAAGCCGGAACACTTCGAGGGTCCGTGACTGCGGATCGATCACCCAGGCGTGGCTGACACCCTCCCGGGCGTAGATTGGAAGCTTCCGGACGCGATCGAGGCCGGCCGTGGACGGGGAAAGCACCTCGCAGACCCAGTCCGGAGCAACCGTCGCGAACGCGCCGGGGAGCTCCGGCATGCGCTCGCGCCGCCATCCACCGAGGTCCGGGACGAGGATGTCCTGTCCGAGGTGAAGCTCGGGCTCGACGATGAGCCACCAGCCGCCCGGCCCGCCCCGGCCACGACCGAACGGGGCAGCCAGCTCGCCGAGGAGGGATGAAGCGGCCAGTCCGTGGTCGAAGGCCGGCCGGGGAGTCGCGAACAACTCTCCCGCGACGATTTGACCGGTGATGTGCTCTGGGAGGGCGAGCAGATCCTCGTAGCGTGCAGGGGGCTGGCCGGGCTTTCTCACGCTCATACGTTGGCAAGCCTCCCTGACACTCGCACGCGCTCGGGATCAGGGCATCCCGGCGTCCGCGCGCGAGTGCGGCGTCGGCTCCGGCGTCGGGGGACCCTGCGGCCGGGCGGGGGCGTCTGGCCCCGGTGGGAGCGGCTGCTGCTGGGAGTCAGGTGCCGGGGGTTGCGTGGTCCCGGCTCCCGCAGGACCACTCAGCGTGTGGACCGCGCGGCGGAGGGAGTCCTCGAGCGCGCGGGCCGCGGGCCCCACCTCGGACAGCATCTGGTTGGCGGCGCGGGCGTTGGGATTCTGGCTCTCCGCGGCGAGCCTCAGCTGCGTGAGGGCCTCGGCCACCATGCGGCGCGCCTCGTCCAGCTTCGAGCGCGCCTGGTAGAAGGCCGCGTCTGCCTGGAGCCTGCGCAGCGTGCGGCGCTGCTCCTCCGTCACCCCGGAGAGGAGCTCCGCACGGCGCAGGTAGGCCAGCCCCTGCTCCTGCTTCGCCGGCGCGTCGCTCAGGATGCGGCTCTGCGCGCGCTCCGCGAAGAGCTGGAAGAGGGCACGGTCCAGCTCCTCGCGGTCGGAGAAGCGCTGTCCCACGAGTCCGGCGGGGGACTCGCCCTCGGCAGGGATGGGGGCATAGGCGTCCACGGACCTCGCGTCCCCCGGTGCGTAGGGCACGTGGCCCCAGGGGAGCCGCCGCCCCTTCAGCACCACGAGCTGCTCTCCACGACGCTCCACCGCGAAGGTGCGTGCGTTGAGCTGCGAAAGAAGGAAGCCCACCGCCGCCGCGAGCGCCAGGACGAGGAGGGTGACGACCATCCGTGTGATGGCCCGCGTCGCGCGGCGGCCGAACGAGTCCTGTGCCTGCACTGCGGTACCTCCGTCGGGGAGCAGGGGAACGGGCGGTCAGACCGGAGGTTGACTCCAGGCTTACGACCGTTTCCTGGGGCTTACGAATGCTCCGGCTATACTCGGACCCGTCGCACACTTCCATGGTCCAGACCTTCCGGCGCCTGGGGCCCACCGAGCTGCTGCCCCGCTACATCTTTGCCGAGAGTCTCCTCGTGCGCCGGCGCGTCCTCGAGGTGGGGGCGGTTGCGTCCACCGGTGGGCAGTCCGCCCAGTTCCTGCTCAAGCGCGGCGCGAGGCTGGTGGTGGCGGCGGACCGGGACGTGGGCGCGGTGGCCGAGGCGCAGCGGCGGCTGGGCGGAGAGGGCCTGCGTTTCCGGGCGGACATCTTCGAGGACCTGGAGCCGGGCAGCTTCGACGCGGTGGTGGTGGCGGACCTCGCCCCCTACGTGGAGGCGCCGGCGCTGCTCGCGGAGCTCGTGCGGCTCGTGGCCCCGGGGGGCGTGCTCATCGGCGGCCTGCGAAACCCGGGCGGGCTCGCGCTGGCCCAGCTGGAGGAGCCGGAGGACGGCGCGCCCCCGACGTACGGGCGGCTCCTCGACGCGCTCTCCCCGCACTTCCCCTCTGTGGAGACGGCCACCCAGAGTCCGGTGCTCGGGTACCAGCTGGCCCTGGAGGGCGGAGAGGGGCTGCAGGTGGACGGCACCCTCGCGGATGCCGGCGAGGCTGCCTACTTCGTCGTCTTCGCGAGCGAGCGGCCGCTGCGCTCCGTGGACCCCACGTGGGTCCAGCTGCCCCCCGCCCCCCTCGCGTTCACGCGCGGCCGGCTCGAGGAGGTGGCCTCCCGCACCCGCTCCTGGGAGGAGCGCGCCGGGAACCTCAAGGAGACGGCGGGGAAGCTCCGGGACGAGCTCGAGGCGCGCCGCGCGGAGACGGAGGAGCTGCGCGAGGCGCTGGAGCAGGCACGTGAGGAGCTCGCACGCACCAACGCCCAGCTGGATGCGGCGCGCGAGCGGCCCGAGGTGGCGCGGGAGCGCGATGCGCTGACCGCACGCGTGAGGCGCCTGGAGCTGCAGCAGCAGGTCCAGCGCGAGCAGCTCGTCCAGGCGTCCGAGGGCACCCGGCCCCTGGAGGAGGAGGTGACCTCGCTCCGGGCCGAGCTCGAGCGCAGCCGGTGGGCGGAGCAGCGGGCGCTGGAGGAGCATGAGGCGCGCGGAGCCGAGCTGGTCGCTGCGCGCGACCGGGAGCTCCGGCTCGCCGAGCAGCTGTCCGGTGCCCAGGCCCTGGTGGAGTCCCTGCAGCAGGACGCGCAGGGCCAGAGGGCGCGCGCGGCCGCCGCCGAGGATGCGCTCGTGGCGCGCCCGGTGATGAGGGACCCTGCGGAGCCGAGCGCCGAGGCGGAGGCGGAGGTGGCCCTCGCGGTCGAGCGAGCGGTCGCGGCGCAGAGGGCGCTCGAGGCGGACGAGGCTCGCACTGCGCTGGCGGAGCTCGCAGCGCAGAGGGCGCTCGCGGCGGAGGAGGCGCGCACTGCGCTGGAGGCGCTCGAGGCACAGCGGGCGATTGCAGCGGAGCATGCGCAAGCGGCGGAGCAGCTCGCAGCAGCGGAGCAGGCGCTCGCGGAGGAGCAGACCGCGCGTGAACGGGAGCGCGTGGAGCTCGGGGGCCGGCTGACGAGGGCCACGGCCCAGGTCGCCACGCTGGAGCTCCGGCTCTCGGTGGCGGAGGGGGCGCTCGGCGACGCGGGGAAGGACCATGAGGCCCTGTCGCGGCTCTCCGCGGAGCTCGCGGAGCTGACCTCGGCGCGTGAAGGACTCTCCGAGGAGCTGGCACGGACGCGGGACACCCTGGCCGAGGCAGCGCAGCGTGCCGAGGCTCTCGCGCGCAACGAGGCCGAGGCACGGCGTGAGGTGGCCCGACTCGAAGCGCTCGTCGGGGACGCGGATGCGGACCTGGCGCGCGTCCAGGCGGAGGCGGATGGGGCCAGGGAGGCGCTGACGGAGGAGCTCGCCCGCGCGCGAGAGGCCACCCACGTTGCGGAGGCCCGGACGGAGGAGGCCGAGGCGCAGCTCGCCGAGGTGCATGCCACGACGGTGGACCTGCACGCCCGTGTCGCCGAGCTCGAAGCCGCGAGCGCGGGGGGCGCCACCCGGTCGGCCGCGCTCGCGGACCAGCTCGAGGAGCGTGCCGCGCGGATGGCCGCGCTCGAGGCACAGCTGGCGGAGCGCGCCGAGCAGGTGACCGCTCTGGAGGAACAGCTCGCGGAACGTGCTGTCCAGGTGGTCGCTCTGGAGGAACAGCTCACCGAGCGCGCCGCGAGGGTGGCCGTGCTCGAGGCGCGGCTCTCCGACGCCGAGGACGGCTCAGCAGAGGTCCGGACGCTCCTCGAGGCCGTGGAGGGTGCGCGGCAGTCGCTGGACACTCGGGTCCGCGAGCTCGAGGGCACACTCGAGGCGCGGGGCAGGGCGCTCACCTTGACGCAGGAGGGCGCGGAGAGCCGCGTGCAGCAGTTCCTGGCCGAGCGTGAGCGCGCGCAGGCGGAGGCGCGCCGGCTGGCGGAGGCGCTCGAGGAGGCCCGCGCTCTCACCGAGGGCCTCACCGCCGAGCGGGAGCGTCTGAGCGCGCACATCGAGACGCTGGAGGCGGAGGGTCACGAGGCGTCTGCGCGCGCCCGAGAGCTCGAGGCCCGGCTCGCCGCCGCACGCGACGAGGCCCGGGAGCTCTCCGGGGAGCGCGGTGGAGCACGTTCGGAGCTGGAAGGCGTCCGTCGCCAGCTGGCGGGGCTCACGGAGGCCCACCGCGAGGCCATGCGGCGTGCGGCGGCCGCCGAGGCGCAGGTGGAGGAGCTCAGGCACGGCCTCGAGGCCGAGGTCCAGAGGCTCCAGACAGGCGTGGACCAGAGCGAGCAGCTCCAGGCCACCGTGGAGGAGCGCGACCGGAGCCTCCTCCTCCTTCAGCGCAAGCTCAAGGCGCAGGAGACGGAGCTGACCGCATTGCGGCGTGCCGCGGGCCGTTCGGCCCCGGTCCGTGCCGGCACCGCTCCCAGCGCACCGGTCCAGGCCGCGACGACCAGCGCAGGCAAGGGCGGTGCGCCTCCCGTCCTGCGTCCCGCGGCCGCGCCCGAGTCGTCCGCCAGGGCCACGGTGAAGCCGACGCACGAGGCCCAGACCCCCGAGGAGGCGCTGGACCTCATCGACGTGGACCTCGGCGAGCTCGGGCCCCGCACCGCGCGCCGCTGACGCAGGGAGGGCCCCACCTGCGGCCCCGCGAGGTGCCGTGCAGGGAGGCCCCGACGGCCTTAAGGTTCCGCCAGCGTGAACGAGCGACTCTTCAAGTACCACGGCCTGGGCAACGACTTCGTCGTGATGGACCGCCGTGCGAGCGGTGAGGACATCGGACCTGCGACGGCCCGCTGGCTCTGCGATCGCCGGCTCGGCGTGGGAGCGGATGGCGTCCTCGTCCTGCTCCCCTCCGACCGCGCGGTGGCGCGCATGGTGGTGCACAACGCGGACGGCAGCATCGCCGAGATGTGCGGGAACGGGCTGCGCTGCGCGGTGAAGTACCTCGTGGACCACGCGCCTGCGCCCCGGGCCCACCACATCGCCGTGGAGACCGGGGCCGGCGTGCTCGGCTGCAACGTGGTCTACGGCCCCTCCGGCGCCGAGGAGGTGGAGGTGTCCATGGGCCCCGCGCGCCTCGTGGACGCAAACCTTCCGGACAAGGTCCCCTTCGTGGCACAGGAGCTCCCCGGCTTTCCGGGCGTGAGGGGCACCGCGGTCAGCATGGGCAACCCGCACCTGGTGCTGCTGGACCGGCCGCTCGAGGAGGCCGGCACGCTCGGACCCGAGCTCGAGAAGAGCCCGCTCTTCCCCGCGCGCACCAACGTGGAGTTCGTCCGGCAGGACGCGGACGGGCTGACGGTCGTGGTGTGGGAGCGCGGCTGTGGCCTCACACGAGCCTGCGGGACAGGGGCGTGTGCGGCGGTGGCCGCGTGCGTCCACCTCGGGCGCCTGGCGCCGGATGCGTGGCACCGTGCCCGCCTGCCTGGCGGGCTGCTGGCCATCCGCGTGGCTGCTGGCCTGTCCGAGGTGCGCCTGAGAGGGCCTGCGACCCTGGTCTTCGAGGCGGTTGTGGGGCTTCCGGCCGCCCACTAGCATCCGCCCCGCGTGGCCGGCCACCTCCCCGACGATGAGCGCATGTTCCGCACGCGCTGCCTGGAGCTGCTCGCCAGCCCGGACCTCGAGGTCCTCCAGGAGCGCGTCCTCGCGGACCTGACCGCCGTCTGCAATGCGCAGAGCGCCGTGCTGTGGGTGGCCGACGAGCGCGGGGAGCTGTGCCTGAGGGCCTACCGCGGGCTCGTGGACCGCAAGGCCCTTCCCGAGCGTCTCGCGCCGGATGCACCCGGCCTCTTCCCACTCGCGGATGGAGACGTGTGGCAGGCCGGCTCCGAGGGTGCGCCCCTCCTGTGCGTGCCGCTCGTGTGCGGCGCGGAGGTGGTGGGCCTGGTGCAGCTGGCGGATCCGCTCGCCAAGGCCTTCCGCCCCGAGGACGTGGCCGCCGTACGAGAGCTCCAGGACTTCGTTGCCATCGCCGTCCGCAACGGCCGCCGCTTCCTCGCGCTGCAGCGGCTCGGCCTGCGGGACCGCGAGACCGCGGCGTACAACCTCAGCTACTTCACCGACTACGCGTCCAAGGAGATCTACAAGGCGCGCCGCTACGGCCGCACCTTCTCGCTCCTCACCTTCGCGCTGGACCAGTTGCCGGAGGTGCGCTCGAGGCTTGGTGCGGCGGAGGCGCGCCGTGCGCACCGCGGCATCATGCGCGCCATCTCGCGCATCATCCGGGACCCGGACGTGCTGGCCAAGGCGAGCGAGCAGGAGTTCTACCTGCTCCTGCCGGAGACGGACTTCTTCGGCGCCATGATGTTCCTGCGGCGCGCGGCCGCGGCAGCGCGCGAGGAGCCGGACGTCGCGCAGGTGGAGGCGCGCCTTCCCCTGGGCCTCGTCGCGGCGGCGGCCACGTTCCCCAGGGATGGGGAGGACTACGACGAGCTCATCCACCGCTGCCGGCGGCGGATGGACGAGCGCCGCGCCTCGCTGCAGCACACCCTGGGGCTCCACGCGCTCCCGTTCTGGGACGGGGTGGAGCTGCTGCTCGGCAACGCCGCCTCCCCTCGCCTGCCGGAGGACCCCCGGTCCGAGCCGAGCCGTCGCGGCAACGTGTCCGACACCCTCTTCGACGAGCTCCAGTCGGAGATTGCCCGCGAGCTCCTGCGGGACCCCGGCGCGCGCGGCGTCCTCTACGTGGGTGGGCCGGAGGTGCACCCGGGCCTGCCCATCGCCGCAGGACTGCGGCGGGCGCCCGCAGAGCTCGCGGCGCGCGTGTTCCTGCTCGGGCGTCGCGGGGACCTCCCGGCCCACCCGGCACTCACCCCCGTGTTCCTCGACGGGGACGAGCGCATCGGCCGTCACGAGTTCCTGCTGTGGCTCAGCGAGACCTCCGCCTACGCCCTCCTGCAGCGTCGCGGGCGGGGTGCCACGTGGGGCTTCCATACCTCCGACACGGCGGTGGTGGACGGGCTCATCTCCCGGTTGCAGGTCGAGTACGACCTGCAGCCCCTCTGACGACGGGACGGCGACACCGTGGCCACGACGCGGAAGATCCTCATCGCCGACCCCGACCTCGAGGCGGTCCGCTCCCTCACGCGGGTGCTGCGGCAGCGCGGCTACACCGTGCACTACGCGCAGGACAGCAGCCGCGCGCTCGAGGTGGCGGTGCTCCGGCACCCCGACGTCGTGCTCTTCGACGAGCACTGCCGCCTCCTGGACGCGCGCACCTTCGTGCAGATCCTGCGCACCAACCCCCGCACCCAGGCCATCCCCGTGCTGCTCACCGCACGCGCCGTGGACGAGGCGGCGCTGCGTGGGCTGCGCGACGGCTACCTCAAGAAGCCCTTCAACGTGGACGAGGTGCTCAGCCGCGTCGAGCACCTCGTGCGCCGGAGCGACGCGGCCCAGAACCTGCGCGGTGAGACGCAGGTGCTGGAGGGCTCGCTCGCACAGCTCGGGATTCCGGACCTGCTCCAGGTGCTCGCCATGCACCGCCGCAGCGGCCGACTGCAGCTGGCGCGCGGCGACGAGCGCGGGGACATCTACGTGGGCGAGGGACGCCCGGTCCTCGCGCGCGCGGGGCGCGTGGAGGGGGAGAAGGCCCTGTTCCGCGTGCTCACGTGGACGGACGGAACCTTCTCCTTCGCGCCGGGCCCACCGCCCTCCGGAGGGGAGCGCATCACGCGGAGCATGGACGATGCGCTGCTCGAGGGAATGCGCCAGGCGGACGAGGTGGCGCGGCTCGAGTCCTCGCTCCCTCCAAGGCACTTCCACCTCCAGCTCCTGCCGGACGCCGACCTGAAGGGCGCGCAGCACCCCGTCACCGAGTGCGTGGTGGAGCTCCTGCGCCAGTCCCGCGCGCTCCAGGACGTGGTGGACCTGACTCCCGCGTCGGACCTCGACGTGCTGGGTGTCGTGGCAACGCTGCTGTCGAAGGGCGTGGCGCGCGTGCTGGAGGAGGCACCGGAGGTCCGGGGTCCGGAGCCCCTGCTCGGTGCCGCGGATGCCCACGCGCTCAGGACCCGCGCGCTGAAGGGACGGAGCAGCACGCCCTCCGTCGCGGTGGCCAAGGTGCTGCTGTGCGGCGGTCCGGCCGCGGTCCGCGCCTTCCTGGACCAGGTCCCCGCGCTCGAACGGCTCGGCCCGGAGAGCGGTGCGGCGCGGAGCGGCTTCGGCACGCTCGCCCACCTCGAGGTGAGCGAGGCCCTCCGGGTGGACGTGTGCACGCTCCCGCCACAGGAGGCGTCACGGCCCCTGTGGAGCCCCTTCGGCGTGGGGGCCGTGGGCGCGCTCCTGCTCGAGCCGGAGGACGGGGCCGTGCGGCAGGCGCGTCACCTCGCGCTCGAGGCGCGGCTCCCGGTGGTGTCCGTGGGTCCGTCACTCCCGGAGGGACTGCATGGCGCTCCCGGTGGCGCCCAGGTGGTGGCGGAGTCCGCCGTCGAGGCGCTCCGCGCCGTCCTGCTGTTGTCGCTGCGGCCACCGCGGCCCGTGGTGGGCCTCGCCCTCCAGCCCCTGTCCGCCGCCTCCTAGCGAGGCCCCTCGTCCGCTGGCGCCAGCGCATCGCGCACTCCCGCCAGCTCGAGGAGCAGCTCCCACTCGGCCAGCGAGAGGTGCGTCACACGGCGGCCGCGAAGCCGGGTGAGCGACAGCTCGATGCGCATCTGCCCACCGTCGTCGAGCGTGTGGGCCACGTGCGCGGTCCCGGCCTCCCGGTGGCAGGCGAGGATGTCCCGCTGCAGGCTGCGCAGCCGCCGGGAGGTGCGCAGCGCGGCGCGGCCCTCGGGCGTCTCGAAGGTGTGGAAGTGGCGGTTGCGCGAGAGCGGCCTGGCCGGATGGTTGAGCCGCTGCACGAGCTGACGGACGAACGGGTCCATGGAGGCAGAAGAGGATAACACCCTCGAGCGGTGCGCTAGAGGCCGGGCGCCGCGAGCACCGCTCGCTCGAGTGCCTTGCGTCCCTTGCGCGGTCCCACCGCCACCGCCATCAGCCGCTCGCGCGTGAGGTAGCGGCGCGCCACCTCCACCACCTGCGCAGGCGTCACCGCGTCCACCATGTCAGCGCGGAGCCCGAACGGCTCGGGCGCCCGGAACAGCTCTGTGGCCCCGAACCAGCCCGACAGCTCGCCCGGCGAGTCGTGCGCGAAGTCCAGGAACATGCGGTGCCTCCGCTTGGCCCGCGCCAGCTCCGCCTCGGTCGGCCCGCTGGCGCACAGCCCGGCGAGCACGCGGCACGTCTCCTCCACCACCTGCGGCGCCTTCTCCGGCGCGCTCGCGCCGTCCACCTCGAAGAGGCCGACGTCGTGGTACGTCTCCAGCGCGCAGTGGAGCGAGTAGGCGAGACCCCGCTTCTCGACGACCTCGTAGGGCAGCCGGCTGGAGAGTCCGTCGTCGAGCACCCGCCGCACCAGCTGCAGCGCCGCGTAGTCCGGGTGCTGCTCGGGGACGCCGGGAAACGTGAGCCGGAACTCCACCTGCGACTCGTCGTGCTCCGTGTAGTGGAGCACGGGGCCCTGGGGCCCGAGCGGCGGCGCCTCCTCCGCGTTCGACACCCCGTCCGGCAGGTGGCGGAAGGCCTCCTCCGCGAGCGCGAGGACCTCGTCGCGGCGGACATTCCCGGAGGCGCAGACCACCATGTTCCCCGCCACGTAGTTCCGGCGGAAGTGCGCCTCCACGTCCGCAGCGCGCAGGCCACGCACCGACTCGGTGGTGCCCGCAATCTTCATGGCCAGCGGGTGGGCTCCGAAGAGGGCCATCTTGGACAGGTTGTCCACGTCGATGTCCCGACCCTCCTCGTCCACCTCGTCCAGCATCTCCTCGAGGATGATCTGCCGCTCCGTCTCCAGCTCGGACAGGAGGGGCCGGGTGAGCATGTCCCCGAGGATGCGCATCCCCACCTGCAGCCCGCCGGGCGCGAGCGGCGTGTAGTAGTAGCCATGGTCGCGCGTGGTGACGCCGTTGAGGTTGCCCCCCACCTCTTCCACGGCCGCGTTCATGGCCACGGAGTCCGGAAACTCCTGGCTGCCCCGGAAGAAGAGGTGCTCGACGAAGTGGCTCACGCCGTTGCTGGTGGGCGTCTCGTGGCGGCTTCCGGTCCGCACGTAGACTGTGAGCAGCGCGCTGTGGAGGTGGGGCGTCTCCACCGTCACCACGCGAAGCCCGTTGGGCAATGTGTCCCTGGAGTAGCTGAAGCTCATGCGCGTGGGAGCCTTACCACGAAGGTGGTCCCGCGGCCCGGTGTGCTCTCGCAGGTGATGCCGCCACCGTGCGCCTGCAGAATCTGTCGGCTGACGGCCAGTCCGAGCCCCGTGCCGCTGTCCTTGGTGGTGAAGAAGGGCTGGAAGGCGTGCTCCAGGACGTCCGCGCTCATGCCCACGCCGGAGTCGCGGAAGGCCACCTCCACGCTCGAGCCCTCCTCCCGTGTCGACACCGCGAGGGTGCCACCCTGCGGCATGGCCTCGCGGGCGTTGCGCACGAGGTTGAGGAACAACTGGCGCAGCTGCCCCTCGTCGGCGAGCGCGCGCGGAAGGCCCGGGGAGAGCGTGCGCTCCACCTGGACGCGGGAGCGCTCGAGCTCCTCCCGGGCGAAGTCCAGCACGCCGCCCACCACCTCGTTGACGTCCTCGGCGGCGAGGGAGGGCCGGGGCAGGCGGGCCATGCGCAGGTAGCGCTCGGTGACGTCGGTGAGCCGGTCCACCTCGCCGGTGACGGCGCGCAGGATCTCGTGCGTCTCGCGGCGCTCCTCCTCGGTGGCGAACGCCGCGCGGCCGACGGCGTCCTCGAGCAGCTCCACGTTGAGCCCGATGGAGGAGAGGGGGTTGCGCACCTCGTGGGCCACCTGGGCGCTGATGCGCCCCACGGCCGCCAGCTGCTCGGCGCGCAGGAGGGCCTCCTGCTGCTCCTGGAGCTGCGCCTCGCGCTCCTTGAGGGACGTGGCCATGGCGTCGAAGGCCCGCGCGAGCGTGGCGATCTCGTCGTGACCCTTCACGCCCAGCTGGGCGCTGTAGTCACCCCGGGCGATGCGCGTCACCGCGCCGATGAGCGTGCGCACGGGCCTCAAGCTGCGGGCGGACCACACGGTGGCCAGGAGCCCCACGCCGATGGCGAGCACCGACAGGCCGATGATGGTGAGCCCCGAGCGGCGCTCGCGCTCCTGGGCGAGCTGGACGCGCTGGCGGATGCGGTTCTCCAGGAGCGCGTGGAGCGAGCGGATGTCCCGGCCGATGGAGGACTCCAGCGTCTTGAGCCCCTTCACCTGCTCGCCGGCGCTGGACCAGTCCGGCTGGTCCACCTCGAACCCCTCGAAGACACGCCCCGCCTCCGCGGCGTACTCCGCGTAGCGTCCGCCGAGCTCCCGGAAGCGTCCCTCGAGCTCCAGGAGGAACTGGGCCTCGGTGTCGAGCGCGCCCGCGCGCATCGCGGCGACGTGGGCCCGCCCCTGCTCGATGTGACGGGCCATCAGCGGCGGGAAGTACAGGCGCGCGAGGCGGATGAGGGCCCTCCGCGTGTCCGCGCTCTGCTCCTCGGCCAGCCGGTCGGTGTCCTTGGCCTGGTTGTTGTGGAACGTCTCGATGGCCGCCGTCTGCCGGGACAGCTGGAGGTAGCCCTCGCTCACCAGGAGGATCTCCTGCTGGTTCCGGTGCATCTCGGCCACGCTGAAGATGGACACCGCGCCGAAGAACGCCAGGACGAAGGCGTAGCCCAGGAGGATGCGGGTGGCGAGGGAGAGCTTCATCCGTGGCGCGGCTCGGGAGCCTTTCGGACCTCGGTTCTACCAGCGCCGGCTCCCTTAGGGCAGATGTGGTGTCCCCTTAGGGACCGCCTGTCCGCCCGCCCACCGTGAGACGCGCATCAGGGGCGGAGCGCAGCCTCCTCGACGAGGTGCACGTACTGGTTCACGGGGTCGTCCGCCGTGGTGCCGTCCTGCCAGGAGAAGGAGTAGGGGTCCCACTCGCGGGGGCGTGCGTCGTTGGCGAACATCCACGGCAGCATGCCCGCCACGCCGGTGCGGCGCGCGCAGCGGAACCAGCCGCGGTAGAGGGCGCGGCGCTCCTCCAGGAGGAAGGTGCCGTCGTCCGGCAGACCGAACTCACCCACGAGCAGCGGCTTTCCGAGCTCTCGCGCCACCGCGGCGTGCTCGGAGATCCACCGGGCCCCGGTGCGCGCGGCAGCCTCGGCCCAGTCCGCCCAGACCACGGGGTACACGTGGACGGACGCATAGTCGATGAAGCGTGAGGCCGTGTTGAGGCGGAAGCTGATGCCGCCCCGGAAGAGCACGCCTCCGGCCTCCCGGCGCCAGAAGCCCGCGTCGTAGCCGTCCTCGTCGTGGTCGTAGCCCTCCTCGCCGGTGCCCACGAGGTGCCCGGGGGCGAGCGCCTTCACGTGGGCGCCGAGCTCGTCCACCCAGGCGCGGAAGGAGTGCCCTCGGGCGTCCAGCCCGTCACCCCGGGGCTCGTTGAGCAGCTCCCACGCCAGCACCGCGGGGTGCTCGCCGTAGCGCTCGCCGTCTACGGTGTTGATGCGCTGAAGGAGGTTCCGGACGTGCGCCTTGTAGTGCTCCACGACGCGGCGTTCGGTGAAGAAGCGGGGGTCACCTTCACGCGGCTCCTTCAGGCCCGCCCACGCCACGTAGCGGCGCGCGCCACCGTACGCATCCCAGTAGTTGCCGAGGGGGAGGACGAGCCTGATGCCGTGCGCGCGTGCGCGGGCGAGCACCAGGTCCAGCCCGCGGAGCGCCGTCTCGTCGTAGACGAGAGGGGCCACCTGGAGGGCCGAGTCGCCCACCTTGTCCGCACCGTCGTTGTACGCACCCGTGCGGAGGACGCGGACCCCCATGCGCGCCGCCTTCGCGAGCGTCTCCTCCAGGACGTCCGACGCGGCCTCACCGCGCCGCAGCGCACGCGTCGCCTCCTCCTGCAGGTAGTACGCATTGAGCCCCACCACGCCGGGGACGTCCGCGAGCTGCAGGCCCGGCGCCTCCGGGCACGCCGCGGCGAGCGCCTCGAGCGGCTCGGGAGGGGGGAGGGGCTCACCGCAGCCGGCGGAGAGCGCGACGACGGCGGCTCCGACGAGCGCGAAGCGGGGGAGAGACGTCAAGGGATGCGGAGGGTACCGCCCGTTCGCGCGCGCCGAGCGTCGAGGGCCCGTCCCGGCACCCTCTCACTGTTCATCGCTGGAGTGGTGACACCCACGAACTGTCGGCCCCGCTCCCTCTCCCCTCTCCTCATGGGAGAGGGGAATGAAGCGAAGCCGCGCAGCCCGGAGTGAGGCGAGCGCCTCATCCCTGGTTCGCGCTCTTCTCCGCCTCGACCGGCGTGCCTGCCTCCGGCGCCTGGGGAGCGGCACCCTCGGCCTGCGCCTCCGCAGCCGCAGCCGCGGCCGCAGCACGCTGTGCCGCCTGGCGCTCGGCCTCCGCATCCTTCGCGGCGCGCTCCTCCACCTGGCGGTCCGAGGCGGCAATCTCCTCGGGCGTCAGCTCGGTGCGCTCGGCGAGCACGCCGGCCTTCTTCTCCAGGTCCTTGATGGCCCTGCGCATCAGGTCCCGCTCGAGCAGGGTGCGGTTGAGGCGCTTCTCCAGCGCCTTGAACTTGTCCTTGACGAGCTCGAGGTCGCTCCGGCTCGCGTTGATCAGGCGGTTCTGCGTCTCGACGCGGCCCTTGATGCGCCGCAGCTCGCGCTCGGCGTCCACGGCCTTCTGGCGCGCCTTGGTGGACTCGGTCTCGAGGCGCTCCATGCGCTCGCGGTCCGCGTCCGTGACCTCCCGGTAGCGACGCGGTGCCTCGCGTGCCTCGCGGGGTGCAGGCGCAGCGGGCGACGGCGCCGCCTCCGCTGCGGCAGGAGCCGCAACCTCGGGTGCCGCGACGGGCGCAGGGGGGGCACCCGGGCCACGGCGCCGGCCACTCTCCGCCTGTTCGCGCAGACGCTCCACCTCGGCATGGGCCGAGGCCAGCTCCATGCGGGCCTGCTCGAGCTGCTGCGAGGCGGCGCGCTCGGACTCCACGCGCGCCTTCACGAGCTCGCGCTCCGACTTCTCTCCCTCGCGCTGCTCGAAGAGCTTGCGCTTGGTCGTCTTCAGCTCCGCCTTGAGGTCCTGCAGCTGGGTGCGCTGCTCGTCCTGCTCCTTCCTGCGGCGGTCCAGCTCGGACTGGAGCTCGCGGACGCGGTCGTCCGCCGGGAGTGCGCGGGCGGAGACGGAGGTGGACGGACCCGCAGTCGGCGCGCGGCGGCCGAACAGCAGCATGCCGAGCGTGATGGCGAAGCCGATGGAGACGAGGATGAGGAGCAGGACCTGTAGGGCCACGGGGAACGACCTCCGGAACGGCAGAGAGTCGCGCAGGTTGGCGTCGCCGTGCACCTGAGGTCAAGCGTGCAGACGCGTGCCGTCTCGTGGCGCGCCTGGCCTAGAGGTAGAAGCGGTCGGACACACCCGCGGTGCGGTGGAGGATGGCGCTCCAGCCGAGCCACAGGTCCAGCGGCCCCTCGCCTGCACGCACCTCGTGCCCCAGGGCCAGCACGGAGCCGGTGCAGCCCACGAGCGTGCACAGCCCGGTCTCGCGGAGGTGGCCGAGAAGCGTGCGGAGCGTGGGCATCCCGCGGCGCTCGAAGCGGTCCGCCACCTCCGGGTGCGCGGGACCGAAGTCCGGCTCGTCCAGGGAGTCGCGGAGGAGGCGGTCGAGGGCCCACCAGAAGAAGTAGAGCTCCACGGGACGGTCCTGCGCGACGGCCGCCGCGGCGATCGACAGCCCCTGGTGGACGCGGTCGTAGTCACCGCTGTGGAGGAAGACGACGAGGCGGGAGTCGGACGTGGGCACGGGCAGCGGGCGCTCATATCCCCGTCGGGCGCGTGCGTCCATGGCCCCGGGGTGTAGCCTGTGCGGGTGGGGTGAATGCCTTGCCTCATGGGGGGGCCCCTGCTACGCCAGGGGATTCCATCCATCCGATGAGCGAGGACATCACCGAGTACGCGCGGTGGGGCATCCCGACCGCAGCGGCTGTGGCCGCCGTGAGACGGGCGGTGGGTCCGGACGTCCTCGTGGTGGCCGCGGGCGGCATGCGCACGGGCCTCGAGGTCGCGAAGGCCCTGGCGCTCGGGGCGGATCTCGGAGGGATGGCGCTGCCGCTCTTCCGAGCCCACCAGGCCGGCGGCTTGCAGGAGGCGGAGGCAAGTCTGGAGGTCGTCCTCGCCTCGCTGCGGCAGGCGTTCGTTCTCACCGGAAGCAGAAGCGTGGCTGACATGCGGAAGCGACCCCGGGTGGTGACCGGAGCCTTGAAGGACTGGATCGCAGCGGCGTAGAGGGCGTAGAGCGGGCCACGGTCCGAGGCGGGTCCGCCTGCGCCGGAAGGTGTCGTCAGGAGAGTCAATGTCCGAGAACGTGACGTCGCGGCTGCCTGGGTTCCACAAGCTGACCCTCGCGGAGCGTCTGGAGAAGATTGCCCGGCTGTACCGACTCTCCTCCGAGGAAATCGCGCAGCTGCACGGGCACCTGCAGCTGTCCCCCGAGCTGGCCAACGAGATGATCGAGAACGCGGTGGGCACGTTCAGCCTGCCGCTCGGTCTCGGGCTGAACCTGGCCGTCAACGGCAGGGACTACGTGGTGCCCATGGCGGTGGAGGAGCCGTCGGTGGTGGCGGCGGTCTCGTTCGCCAACAAGATCGTCCGCGAGGCCGGTGGCTTCACCGCCGAGTCGGACGAGTCGATGATGATTGGCCAGGTCCAGGTGACCCGCTACGGGAACCCGTCCGAGGCCACCGAGAAGATCCTCGCCCACCGCGAGCAGATCCTCGCGCTGGCCAACAGCTTCCACCCGTCGCTCGTGCGGCGTGGCGGTGGCGCGCGCGACATCGAGGTGCGCGTGCTGCCGGC
>JAKEEX010000326.1 GCA_022616315.1 Myxococcaceae bacterium | reverse complement strand
GGCTGCACCAGCGCGCCCTCGCCGCGGCGGGCGGGCGCACCTCCGAGGGGGCCCTCCGCCTCGCGCTGGACGCGGTGGTGGCGGCGCTGGCGCTGGGGGAGAGGTGCGTGGAGGGCGTGCGGCGGCTGGCCACGTCGAGCGCGACTGCCCTGCTCCTCACCTCGCGTGCGCCCTCGCCCACGTGGATGCGTAGGGTGCTGTCGCGCTTCGCCGAGGAGGCTTTGACGCTCTCGAAGAATGACCCGGGTCTGCTCTCGAGAAATGGACCACCGGCGCCCTGAGCGGCGAGCGGCCCGCGCAGCTTCTCGCGCGGGACGAGCGCCGCCACAGGGGGTCTGGGGGATGTAGGCCCCCAGCGAGGGACTGGCCGGCGTGCGCGCGCGTGGCGTGCTTGGCGAGCCATGTCCTCGTCGCTACGGCCGCGCCCGTGTCGAATTTGCCGTCGGTGGTTTCGCCCGGACCCGCGTGTGGGCCGACGGCAGCGCGCGTGCTCGCGAGCGGAGTGCCAGGCGACGCGGCGGCAGAAGACGCAGGCAGTGTGGCGGGCGGCAAATCCGGACTACGCGGTGGCCCGGCGCCTCCAGGAGAGGAGGCAGGAGGAGCGGCCGGAGGCGCTCCACGTGGTACGGCCATTGGAGCGACTTCCGTGGGACGTGGCGCAAGACGCGATGGGGGCGGAAGCCTCGGACTTCCTTGGGGAATTCGGCCGAGTGCTGGTGGAGCACGTGCAAGACGAGATGAGGGCGCAAGTGGCTGAAATGTCCTGAGAATTCGGCTGACTTCGAGGGGAGGGGCGAAGAGACGAGAGGCCGCGGGTGGCAGGGTTGAGCGGTCATGGACTGGGAGCTCCACCAGCTGGAGTTGCGCTACGCGGCCCTGCGACGGACGAGCCCGCGCCGGGAGAGGGCGGTGCTGGCGTCGGTGGCAGAGGTGGGCCAGCAGTTGCCGGTGGTGGTGCTGCCGGTGGCCGAGGGCCGCGCCGTGCTTCTGGACGGCTACAAGCGGGTGAGGGCGCTGGCACGGCTGGGCCGGGACACGGTGCGGGCCACGGAGTGGGCGCTGCCGGAGGTGGAGGCGCTGCTGCTCGAGCGCCTCATGCGCAACGGCGAGGCGGACAGTCCCCTCGAGCAAGGGTGGCTTCTGCGCGAGCTGTGCGAGCGCTTCGGGCTGTCGGCGGCGGAAGTCGCCAAGCGCTTCGACAAGAGCGAGAGCTGGGTGAGCCGCCGGCTGGGGCTGGTGCGGCAGCTGCCGGAGTCCGTCCAGGAGCAGGTGCGGCAGGGGCGGCTCGCCGCGCACGCGGCGATGCGACACCTCTTGCCCTTGGCCCGGGCCAACGACGGGGAGGCGGAGCGGCTGGCTGCGGTGCTGGGAGGACGAGGGCTGTCCACCCGGGACGTGGGCGCGCTGTGCGCGGCGTGGCGTGCGGGCAGCGCAGCCACGCGGGCCCTCATCCTCGAGCGCCCGGAGGTGGTGCTGCGCGCCGGAGCCGAGGCGGCGCGGCCGCCGCCCGCGGTGAGTCCCGCGGAGCGGCTGCTGAGGGACTTCGCGGCCCTGGGCGCCATTGCCCGGCGGGCAGCACGGGCCGTGCGCGAGGGGGAGAAGGCCGGGTGGGCGCAGGCCCTCCACGCACAGCTCGGCCAAGCGGCCCGCGGGGCGGAGTCCGAGCTCGCCTCTCTCTTCACCCTCTGCAGGAAGGAGTTTGGCCATGCTGGACACGAGTGAGAGGACGTCCGTCCTCGCGCTGCACGAGAAGGGCCTGGGAGTCCGCGCCATCGCGCGGGCCATGAAGCTGTCGCGGGGCGCGGTGCGCGACGTGCTGCGCAGCCAGAGCGCTGACGTCCCACGCCCGGCCCGGGCGGAGAAGGCACAGGCCTTCGAGGAGGACATCCGCGCGCTGCACGAGCGCTGCAAGGGCAACCTCGTCCGCGTCCACGAGGAGCTCCTCCTGAAGGGGGCCACCCTCTCGTACCAGGCGCTCACCGGCTTCTGCCGGCGTCACGGCATCGGAGTGGCGCCCAAGAAGCCCGCGGGCCGCTACGTCTTCGAGCCAGGCCAGGAAATGCAGCACGACACCTCGCCGCACCGGGTGCGCATCGGCGGCGTGGAGCGCCTCGTCCAGACGGCCTCCGTCGTCCTCGCATACTCGCGGATGCGCTTCCTCCAGCTGTACCCCGACTTCGACCGTTTCACCTGCAAGCTATTCCTCGACGAGGCCATCCACTTCTTCGGCGGCGCGTGTCGCGACTGCATGGT
>JAKEEX010000325.1 GCA_022616315.1 Myxococcaceae bacterium | reverse complement strand
CTCATGCTGCTCGCCGGCCAGTTCAACTACGGCAAGGCGGGCATCCTCGACCGGACGCACACGCGCCTCTTCACCTTCCGCTCCCTGCGCCAGCTCCTGCGTGACGCGGGCTTCCGCATCCGGACGGTCCGCGGCGTCCCCGCCCCGTTTCCCAAGGTCCTCGGCAACGGGCTCCTCGGTCGGAGCGCGGTGGCGCTGAACCTCGCGCTCATCTGGCTCAGCAAGAGCCTCTTCAGCTACCAGATCTTCGTCGTGGCCGAGACCACACCGGACATCGACTTCGTCCTTCGCGACACCAAGACGCGCAGCGCCGAGCGGAACACCGGTGCGCCGCCGGCGCTCACGGGGACGCGCGACAACGGGCCCTAGCCCGGCTCCGGTGCCGCCTCGCGCGCACGTGGCCCACCCTCCACCGCTGCCACGGACACACACAGCGCCCCCAGCACCATGAAGTAGTAGTTGCAGAAGGCCTGCTTGTTGAAGGCGAAGAAGCCGAAGAGGACCAGGGCCACCGCGGCGGCGTAGCCGGACGGCGTGCGTGGCGCCCTCCAGAGGCCAAGCACGGTCAGCGGAACCACGGCGAGGAACGCGAGGGATGGTGAGAGCTGGGTCCCCGTCACCCGCGCGTACCACGCGAGGTAGCTCAGGGCATCCGCCCGGAACGGCTGGTGCAGCTGGAGCTTCACCACGCTCCACCAGAAGGCTCCCGGGTCCCACAACGCCAGCGGCGCGCTCACGAGCAGCGCCACGGCGGCGGCCCTCCAGCCCCACCCCACCAGGGTCCGCAGACTCCAGGGCCGTGGGAGCACCAGCAGGACCAGGGGCACGGTGAGGATGAAGTACTGCTTCACCGCCAGCATCAACCCCAGCACCCATGGCACCGCACTGGGGAAGCGGCGCGCGCAGAACACGACGAGCGCCAGCAGCAGGACCGCGAAGGGCTCGGTCCACCCCTGCTCGAGGACGAAGAACATCCGCGGTGAGAACAGGAAGAGCGCCGCGGCGAGCAGGCCCGTGCGCCCTCCCGGCCGCGCGTAGGCCATCAACGCTCCCGCAAGCGTCAATGCGGTGAGCTGTGCGTAACGGTAGTCCCCCTGAAGCAGAAACCCGGGCAGTGCCATCAGCAGGCTGAGCGGCGGGTACGGAAAGCCGAACCGGAGCTGGCCATCCACGCTCACCCCCGCGCCGTAGAACGGTGAGCTCCCGTAGATGTCCGGGAACGTGATGGCGTACGGGTTGAGCCCGGAGAGGAGCGCGCGGCTCGCGTGTTGCTGGAACACGAAGACGTCGATGAAGGGCCGTGGCGAGGCTCGGAGCATCCACACGCCCGCGCTGAAGAAGATGGCGAGGAGTAATGGGGCGCGGAGCTGTGCCAGGCGCGTCCCGGAGCGCATCCCCGTCCCCACCACGAGCGCCGAAGCCACGACTGCCGTGTAGAGCGGCGCATAGCCCCAGGCGCCCGGGACGCGCAGGTACATGCCGGGGTGGTTCCGGAACAGCTCCGAAGCCTGCTGGAGGAAGCCTGCAGCGAGCAGGAGCAGGACGGCGCTCTCCCCCACCTTCTCGAGCCCGCGCAACCGCGGCATCACGAGCCCCAGTGCACAGGCCGCGAAGGCTACTGAAAGCCAGAAGAGGGCTTCAGGGTCCAGGTTCCCATTGCTCACCTGCAGCGCGTGGCCCAGCGCCACTGCGGACACGGTGAGGAGGATGGCCGTGCCCCAGCGGTCACCAGAGCCGTGAGGAGCCGCAGGCGCATCCCGAGCGACTTGCGCGGCATCCGGCGCGCTCGCGGATTCGGGTTCCTCGTTCACCTTCACGCTCCGTCGCCAGCCCACCGCGTTCCTCCCGCTTTCACTCGCCACCGTAGCCCACGCAGCGTCGTGCACGCAGACTCCAGGGCGCTGAGGTTCGAGCTCGGGCCTTCACGGCCCCCTCACCCTGTCCCTCTCCCAGGGGGAGAGGGGACGGGCCCTCGCTGTCCTGGGGGCCCCACGCAGCCCACCTAATGCCCGCGCTTGCTTTCCGGGCTCCCGACCGCGAAATAGGCCCCCTCACGAGGCCGTTCCTCCCCGCTCGGCGTCCCCACGACGGGACACCTCCGCCCCTTTCTCTCCGACATGCGCGCGCCCTCCGACCTTCACTCCCTGCCCGCCACCCAGACGCTCACGCTCGGGCTGCCCGGCTTCCGCTTCGAGGACCTCTACCGTCCCCGCGGACTCCGGCGCCTCGCGGGCGCCTTCGACACCTCGTTCTCCAGCGCGGACCCCGAGCTCTTCTCCCGCTTCGACGCCTACCGGAAGGCCGGCGGCCAGGGGCTCACAGGCCCCCAGGAGTCGGAGCTGCTCATCCAGGTGGCCCGCCACGTCTCGCGCTTCATCGCGCAGCTCTTCCGCATCGAGGCCGAGGCGCAGCGCCTCACCGCCGCGCTCACCGGCGAGCTGCCCCTCTTCGACTTCCGCCGCGAGTTCATCCAGCGCCGCGTCTTCAAGAAGGGCGCCGCGGATCGCCCCTCTGCCTCCGAGCTCCCCGCGCTCGACGCCCGCGTCCAGCTCCTGATGCGCCTGGGCTTCCCCGAGGCCCTTTCCAGCGGCGACGAGGAGCGCGGGCTCGCGGAGTCCGTCCTCAGCCTGCTCGAGGTCGAGCGCCTCCTCTCCGGGCAGCTCCCCGCGGACAAGGACGCCACCAAGGTCCGCGCCCGCTGGGCCCTGCTCCGTGAAGCGCTCCACTCCACCCCCGAGGGACGCGAGGCCTTCGGCACCAGCCTCCTCTTCAAGGGCGAGGACGCCGAGGAGCTCAAGGCCGTCCGCGCCCTGCTCGCGCTCTTCGACCGCTGGACCTACGCGCGCGCCCTGCACCCGGAGGCCGCCGCGAAGGTGAAGGGCTGGGCCACCCACAAGGTGCCCCACACGCTCAACTTCGAGAAGCTCGTCGAACTGAAGCACCCGCGCAGCGACCTGCCGGAGATGATGGAGGGCCCCGACCACCACCTGCGCCCGCGCGACGGCTTCAAGCTGACCGACACGCGCATGGAGCGCCGCCACATCATGGGCGAGGTGGAGTACTGCGTCCTCTGCCACGAGCGCGAGAAGGACAGCTGCACCAAGGGCTTCAAGGCCAAGGACCCCGTCGCCGAGGGGAACACCTACAAGAAGAACCCGCTCGGCATCCCGCTCGCGGGCTGCCCCCTGGACGAGCGCATCTCCGAGCACCACGCGCTCAAGTCGAAGGGGGACGCGCTGGGTGGGCTCGCCATGGTGATGCTGGACAACCCCATGTGCGCGGGCACCGGCCACCGCATCTGCAACGACTGCATGAAGGCGTGCATCTACCAGAAGCAGGAGCCGGTCAACATCCCGGAGGTGGAGACGTCCACCCTCACGGACGTGCTGGCGCTGCCCTGGGGCTTCGAGATCTACGGCCTCCTCACGCGCTGGAACCCGCTCAATGTCCGCCGCCCCTTCGCCCTCCCCTACAACGGCAAGAACGTGCTCGTCGTGGGCCTGGGCCCCGCGGGCTACACGCTCGCGCACTACCTCGCCAACGAGGGCTTCGCCGTCACCGGCATCGACGGGCTCAAGATCGAGCCCTTCCCCGACGAGCTCCTGGGGCGCAACGGCGCCGCCATGCGTCCCATCCGTGACTGGAAGGAGCTCACCTCCGCGCTCGACGAGCGCGTGCTCGCCGGCTTCGGCGGCGTGAGCGAGTACGGCATCACGGTGAGGTGGGACAAGAACTTCCTCACGCTGATGTACCTCACGCTCGTGCGGCGCGAGAACCTGCGCATCTACGGCGGCATCCGCTTCGGCGGCACGCTGACCATCGAGGACGCCTGGGGCCTGGGGTTCGACCACATCGCGATCGCCGCGGGCTCGGGCAAGCCCACCATCGTGTGGATGAAGAACAACCTCCTGCGCGGCATCCGCAAGGCGTCCGACTTCCTCATGGCGCTCCAGCTCACCGGCGCCTTCAAGAAGAACAGCCTCGCCAACCTCCAGGTGCAGCTGCCGGCGCTCGTCATCGGCGGCGGGTTGACCGGCGTCGACACGGCCACCGAGCTGATGGCGTACTACCCCGTGCAGGTGGAGAAGACGCTCGCGCGGCACGAGGAGCTGTCCCAGAAGCTCGGTGAGGACCGCGTCCTCGCCCGCCTCACGCCCGAGGAGAAGGCCACCTACGCCACCTTCCTCGAGCACGGTCGCGCCATCCGCGCCGAGCGCGCCAGGGCCGAGCAGGAGGGCCGCGCGCCCAACTTCATCCCGCTCCTGCGCGCTTGGGGCGGCGTCAGCCTCGTCTACCGCCGCAGCCTCTCCGAGGCCCCCGCCTTCCGCCTCAACCACGAGGAGGTGGCCAAGGCGCTCGAGGAGGGCATCCGCATCATCGAGCGGATGAGCCCCGTGGAGGCCCTCCCGGACACGACCGGCGCGGTGCAGGCCGTGAGGTTCGAGCGCATGACGTCCCGCGACGGGAAACTCGTGGGCAGCGGCGAGCACTTCGAGCTCCCCGCGCGTACCGTGTGCGTCGCCGCGGGCACCTCACCGAACGTCACCTACGAAAAGGAGTACCCCGGCACCTTCCAGCTGGACGCGAAGGGCGAGTACTTCCAGGGCCACGAGGCCGTGGAGGACACCACCGCGCCGGGCGGCTTCCAGCTCGCGCCCGTGAAGGCGGCCAAGGACCTCGCCGAGCGGGTGGGCTTCTTCACCAGCTACCAGCGCGAGGGCCGCTTCATCTCGTTCTACGGGGACAACCACCCCACCTACGCGGGCAATGTGGTGAAGGCCATGGCCTCCGCCAAGGACGGCCACCCCGAGGTGGTGCGCCTGTTCGGCCCTCACCTCGCCACCGTGGACCTCCAGGACGAGGTGGCCCAGGCCGCGCGCGAGCGTGACCGCGAGGCGCACTTCGCCGGACTGGATGACGCGTTCCTGGCCACCGTCGTAGCCGTCAACCGGCTCACGCCCACCATCGTGGAGGTGGTGGTGCGCGCACGGTTCGCGGCGCAGCACTTCGAGCCGGGCCAGTTCTACCGGTTGCAGAACTTCGAGCGGAACGCGCCGGTCGTGCTCGGCACCAGGCTGGCCATGGAGGGCCTGGCTCTCACCGGCGCGTGGGTGGACAAGGAGAAGGGGCTGCTCGGCACCATCGTGCTCGAGATGGGCTCCTCCAGCCGCCTGTGCGCCGCGCTCCGCCCCGGCGAGCCCGTGGTGCTGATGGGGCCCACCGGCGCTCCCACGGAGATCACGAGGAACGAGACCGTGCTGCTCGTGGGCGGCGGCCTGGGCAACGCGGTGCTCTTCTCCATCGCCCGCTCACTCAAGGCGGCCGGGTGCACCGTCGTGTACTTCGCGGGCTACCGCCAGGCGCAGGACTCGTTCAAGCACGACGAGATCGAGGCCGGGTGCGACCAGGTGGTGTGGAGCGTGGACGGTGGCGAGCCCATCGCGGCGCGCCGCCCGCAGGACACGTCCTTCGTGGGCAACATCGTGCAGGCCATGGTGGCGTACGCGAAGGGCGAGCTGCCCGTGGCCCCGGTGAGCACCTTCGACAAGGTGGACCGCATCGTCGCCATCGGAAGCGACCGGATGATGGCCGCGGTGAAGGCGGCGCGTCACGGCGTGCTGCAGCCATTCCTCAATCCGAACCACGAGGCCATCGGCTCCATCAACTCCCCCATGCAGTGCATGATGAAGGAGATCTGCGCCCAGTGCCTGCAGAAGCACGTGGACCCCAAGACGGGCAAGGAGACCATCGTCTTCTCGTGCTTCAACCAGGACCAGCGCCTGGACCTCGTGGACTTCAGCAGCCTCAACGACCGGCTGCGGGCCAACAGCATCACGGAGAAGATGTCGGATCTGTGGCTGCATGAGCTCCTGCGCCACGCTCCGGAGCTGCGGCGGATCTGAGGCTCAGCGCCACTCGCAGCGGTAGGCGCAGTGGTCAGCGCCTCTTGCGCGGCACTTCTCCTCCACCACCCTGACGTCGCTGCCTCCGCACAGCTCGATGGCACGCTGGTGCCATCCGACGATGGTGAGGCAGTCCGTGGCGGTGACGGAGTCCGCGTCGAAGGTGCGCACCCGGGCGGCGTGCTCCCCGAGCCGCTCGTACTCGCGGTGCCCCACCGCGTAGTAGTGCCGGTAGATGGTGGGCGCCTGGGCGAGCAGGGAGTGCGGATCCCCCACGCGCACGAACATGGACTGCGCCGCCGTCAGGTTGGCCTGCGCGGAGGCCCGTCCCATCTCGATGAAGACCTGGTCCGGCGCCTTCGGCGACACCTCGTCCGCGATGGCGTGGTCGAGGCGCAGGTTGAGGTCCAGCGGGTACCAGGAGGTGGGCAGCAGAAAGCCCTTGAGGACCTCCCGGTCCTCCGCGGTCACCCGCTGCGTCACGCGGTCCACCAGCGCCTCCCCACCCCGCTCGCGGAGGAAGCGCAGGCGCGAGATGAGCACCCCACCCTTGATGCGGGCTCCCGTCTTCACGTCAGGCGTCGCAATCGTCACGGCCCGGACTGTAGGGCAGCCCCGGAGGGGTGTCACTTCCACGGCTGCCCTACGCGAAACCGGCGTCGCTCACAGCCCGGCCATGATGGGTGCCAGCTCACGCGGCTGCTTGTTCGTGTAGTCCTTGGCCACGTAGTGGCTGACGCGCTCCTCCACGGGCTTGGTCATGTTCTTCCGCAACGCCCCCAGGAACTTCGGCGGCGCAACGATGACCAGGGTCCCGAACTGGTTGCGCATGGCGGCCGAGTGCAGGTACTCGCAGAGCTCGCGCGAGAACCGCTGCGACTCGTACTCCTGCACGCCGTGACCTCCCTCGTCCCCCTTGCTGGTCGTCTCCATCGCGTGCTGGATCTGGTTCGGCCGGTTCCCCGCGATGTCGCGCCCCATCTCGCGCGCTGCCGGGTGGTAGAACTCCTGGAGGAGCGACCAGTCGCGCCCCTCGTTGCCCCCCTGCCGGTAGAGCTGCGCCCGGCTGCCGTCCGCCACCAGAATCCACGTGTCACTCGACATTCGCTGACTCCCGACGCAGAGGTGTCCCCTGTGCCGGAAAATTAGGCACGGCCTCCGGGGTCGAAAGGCGCGGTGCCCGTGAGGGAGGGGAAGCGTCCTTGCGGCCGCATGGATGCACAGCCCCCTCACCCTGTCCCTCTCCCAGGGGG
>JAKEEX010000324.1 GCA_022616315.1 Myxococcaceae bacterium | reverse complement strand
CGTCGAGGGGCTGCACGGACTCGATGCGGTCCAGCCGGAACGAGCGCAGGCCATTGCGCAGTTGGCAGAAACCCACGACGTACCAGCGCCCACCGCGATACGCGAGGCCGTAGGGGTCGAAGTCGCGCTCGGACTCGTCGTTCTCTGACGCGCGGTAGCGCATGCGCACGCGCCGCTGCGCCTGTGCCGCGGCGCTCAGCGCGACGAGCGCCCCGTTGTCGCGCGGTGCCGTGGGCCGTGAAAGGTCGAGCGCCACCGTCTCGTCCACCGCGCGCACGCGGCGCTTCAGATTGGCCGGCATCACGCGCTCGAGCTTGGCCTGGGCACTGGCGACCGCGGGTGCCGCCTCAGCGAGCCCGAGCCCGCGTGCTGCCAGGAGCCCGACCGACAGAGCCAGCGCCTCGTCGTCCGTGAACATCATCGGCGGCAGCTTGAAGCCCGCGACCAGCATGTACGCACCATCACGCCCGCGCTCGGCGGTGATGGGGATGCCCAGCTCCTCGAGTGCAACGATGTAGCGGCGCACCGTGCGGCGGTCGACCTCCAGCCGCTGCGCCAGCTCCGAGCCACTCATCCGCCCATGCGTCTGCAACAGCTCGAGCACCGTGAGGACACGCGTCGTCGGACGGGACATCCGGAACACCCTAATTCGAATGAGGGCAGGTTCTGCCCTAATTGCTCCCTACCGTGCGCTCCGGTACCCCGCTTCGCCCAAAGGAGGCACTCTCATGGAGCAGTCAGCACATCTGTGGCTCTTCTTCGTCCTGGTGTTCGGAGTCGTCGTCCTACCAGGGCTCGACATGGCGTTCGTGCTCGCGAGCTCACTGGTGGGCGGTCGCAAAGCGGGCTTCTCCGCAGTGGGAGGCATCATCGCCGGCGGCGCCTGTCACGTGGCGGTCGGTGCGACGGGCGTTGCGGTGCTGCTGAAGGTCCTGCCCTCTGCGTTCAACGCCGTGCTCTGGGTGGGCGCGGTGTACGTCGCGTGGATTGGCATCTCGCTGTTCCGGAGCGAAGGCGGGTTCACGGCGGCCTCGCTCGAGGGCAAGCAGTCCTCAACCGCCACGTTCCGCCAGGGTGCACTGACGAACCTGCTCAACCCGAAGGCCTACCTCTTCATGCTGGCCGTGTTCCCGCAGTTCCTGCGGCCGGAAGAGGGTGCCATCTGGCTTCAGGCGCTGGTGCTCGGTGCCATCATCGCGCTCACTCAGGGCGCGGTGTATGGCGCAATCGTGCTGGTCGCCGACAAGGCTCGCGGATGGCTCGAGTCGAAGCCTGCCGCGAGCGTTGCTGTCGCGCGCACCGTCGGCGTGCTCATGGTGCTCGCCGCGGTGCTCACGGCTGTCGAGGGGTGGCGGAGCGCGTGAGTCACAGCCCCCTCACCCCGTCCCTCTCCCAGAGGGAGAGGGGAGTGGGGAGAGTGAGGGGGGTCTGTTCGCAGTGAGCAGTGTCTGCGCCCACTCACCCCTCTCCTCGGGGAGAGGGGAAGGGTGAGGGGCCGTCAAAGCGCGCCCGCGCTACAGCGGCTTGAACGTCAGCGTGTGCACCGCCGGTCCGGGGAGGAACGGCGTCGGCTCGCCCTTCACCCAGGCCTCGTGGCCCGCGAGGAAGTAGGAGCTGAGCGGATGACCGCTCTGGCCACCCGGCATGTTGAAGATGCCCTGCTCCTCCTTGCCCGGTGACACCGACATGCGCTCGGACTGGCCGAAGTCCGGGCCCGACACGCGCGGCATGTTCTCGTCACCCGCCTGCGGCACCGCCGGGGTCGACAGCCAGGGCTGCAGGGCCGGCACCGCGCGCACGAGCGGATGGATGAAGCGCGAGGTGTTGCGAGCGCCCCAGGTGGCGGAGGAGAGCTGCGCCCCATTCTCCGTCAGCTCGGTGATGGCGCGGTCCACCGCGGCCAGCTGCACGGCCTTCCAGTCGCGGCCCGCAGGGAGCCATCCCGCCGGCTGCTCGTCGAGGAGCCGCGCCACCACCACCGGCCAGCGCGGATTGGCGGAGTCGAAGTCCGCCTTCTCCATCAGCTTGCCCAGCTCCGCGTCCACACCGCCGAAGAGCTCCGCGTACAGGCCGTACATGTACTGGCGAGAGAGCCGGTAGCCGACCGAGCTCACACTCGCGCGACCATCCCAGCTCTCGTTCAGGAGGCGCCGGAACTCGGCGCGCTCGGGCTTGCCGGCCACGGCCGTGTCGTCCAGCAGCTTCAGCGCGCGGTCGCGCCACTCGCCGATGAACAGCGCGCGGTCATCCAGGCCCACCCCGTACACGCCCTTCTCGTCGGTCGTGCCCAGGGCCGTCAGGTTGTCGCGAATCTGTCGGGCGCGGGCGCCGAGGTCGGCTCCACCATCGCCGAGCTTGGCGTACTCCGCACCGGCGAGCTGACGGCTGTTCGCCGTCCACACCTGACCGTCCTGCGGATCCAGCACGCGCGGGTAGTCCGCAGGCGCCATCTGGCCCTGCCAGCCCAGCGGTGCATCCACCGTGAACGGGAAGCTCGCCGCTGCCTGCGCCGAGCGGCCCGGGAGCGGACCGGCGATGGTCCAGCCCACCCGGCCCGCGGAGTCGCCAGCGACCATGTTCTGGGCCGGCATCCCGGCGGTGTTGGCAATGGCCTGCGCGGCGACCAGGTCGTCCGCGTCCTCCAGCTTGCCGAGGTTGATGTTCACCGCGCCCGGCTGGTGCGCAATCCAGCGCACCGCATAGAAGCGTCCGCCCACCTCGCGCACGGGGCCCAGCGACGTCTCGAGGACCTTGAACGGCACCGCCTCGCCGCCCTTCACGCCCAGCAGCTCCACGGTCTCCACCGCCGTCTCCCAGTCCGCCCCGGTCTTGAAGCGCAGCGGGTTGGACTTGTCGCGCTCGAGCTCGATGAGGTCCAGGTAGTCGCCGTAGCTGTTGGTGAAGCCCCAGGCGACGCGGCCGTTGCTGCCCACCACGACGAAGGGCGCGCCCGGCAGGGTG
>JAKEEX010000323.1 GCA_022616315.1 Myxococcaceae bacterium | reverse complement strand
GTCACGCTGCTCACGGCCGGCCACGAGACGACCGCCACCA
This sequence comes from Myxococcaceae bacterium, assembly GCA_022616315.1. GTDB lineage: Bacteria > Myxococcota > Myxococcia > Myxococcales > Myxococcaceae > JAKEEX01. The sequence continues at coordinate 4,989 of JAKEEX010000323.1, read as the reverse complement.
CGCTGGCCTGGGCGTTCGACCGCATCCTCGCCGACGCGCAGGTGCAGCAGCGGTTGGACGCGGAGCTCGATTCCGTCGTGGGAGGTGGCCCGCTCGAGCCGACGCACCTTCCCCGGCTGGAGTACCTGGACGCGGTCATCAAGGAGACGCTGCGCCTGCGTCCCATCGTTCCCCTGGTGGCGCGCATCACCGCGCAGGAGTTCGAGCTGGGCGGGCACCGGCTCCCCGCCGGGGTGTTCGTGGCCCCGTGCATCTTTCTCGCCCACCGTCGGCCGGACCTCTACCCGGAGCCGGACCTCTTCCGCCCCGAGCGCTTCCTCGGCACGCGCCCGGACCCGTATGCGTGGCTCCCCTTCGGAGGCGGCACGCGGCGCTGCATCGGGATGGCGTTCGCGCTCTACGAGATGAAGGTCATCCTGGCCACCGTGCTCAGCCGGGTGCGCATAAAGGGGACGGTCCAGGGCGGGCAGCGCATCGTCCGCAGGATGATCACCCTCGCCCCGGAGCACGGCACGCCGGTGGTCGTCACCGAGCGCCGCCGCAACTCTCCTCAGGCGCCGCCCGTCTTCCCCCGCCCCGGGATGAGCGCATAGGCGCTGGCAAGGAACGCGGCCACTCCGGGGACGAGCATCGAGCGAGGACCGAAGTGGGTGGCCAGCTCCGCGCCACTCGCGGCGCCGACCAGGAACGAAACGACGATGGTCACCAGGAGGATGATGGCGAAGCCTTCGGGCTTCTCTTGCTGACGCCGGATGCCGACCACCAGGGGAATGCCCGTGGCGCGTCCGAGCCTCATGCGATACCACCGCCACCAGCGGGCCGCCTCGATGCCCAGGTCCGTCACCACACCGGTGAGATGGGTGGTGCGAACGCGGGCCCCGGAGATGTAGGTGACGAGGCTGTTTTGCATCCCCATGGCGAAGCAGAGCATGCCCGCGTACGCATCCGCATGCCGCGCGGTCTGAGCACGCAGAAAGCCTTCCTCGTTGAGCCAGACGAAGCCCACCAGCAGGGCCGCCTCGACGAAGAGGGCCGCGGAATACGCAGCGGACGCCCGGCGGAAGATGCCCGTGTGCAGCATGCTGCTGGCAGTGAAGGCCCCAAGAAAGAACCCCACGACGAGCAGCAGGGCGCTGACGGCGGCGGGCATGTCCCGGGCCACCACATCGTTGGCGAACCGCCCTGCGCTGCCGGTCACGTGCGAGGTGAAGGAGCCCAGCAGCACGAAGCTCGCGGAGTTGACGAAGCCGGCAACGAGCGCGAGGTAGCCCGCGAGCAAGCGATTCTGTCGGGCGGTGCGGGCAGGTCCCTGGTGGACGAACACGCGCGCATTAGACAGCAATTCACGGGGATGCGCGCGGGCCTTCCCGGCCGTTCGCGGTGAGCCGCGCGTACACGGCGTTCGCCGGCACTCCCGAGCGGACGAGCGCGCGCGCCTTCTCGAGCTCCTCGTCGATGAGGGCCTTGAACTCCTCCAGCGGCTTGGCCCCGTAGAGGAGGCGGCCGTTGATGAAGAAGGCCGGCGTCCCCGTGACGCCCAGCTGCTGCGCCAGCGCCTGGTCGGTGCGGATGCGCTCCTCGTGGCGTCGGTGCGCACGGTCGCGGCGCCACCGCTCCATGTCGAGCCCGAGCTGCTGCGCGTGCTGCTCGAGACCTGCTTCGTCCAGTCCGCGCGGATTGCCGAAGAGAAGGCGATGCATCTCCTGGAAGCGGCCTTGGGCGCCAGCCGCTAGCGCGGCGAGTGCCGCAGGACGCGCCTGGGGGTGATTTGGCAGAGGGTTGTGCTTCACCACGAGGCGAAGGTGCTCGCCGTAGGTCTCTCTGAGCTGTGCGAGCGTGGACTCGGCCCGAGCACAATACGGACACTGGTAGTCAGTGAAGGCCACGAGCGTCACCAGCGCGTCCTCCCGCCCTTCCGAGTGCGAGCCTTCCAGTGGAACGCGGTAGACGGTGATGTCCGCGGGGCGCCTCGGAGCCGAAGCTGCGGCCACCGGTCGCTCGGCACGCACAGCTTCCCTGCTCCCGCCATCCGGACTGACCACCCGTCCCGCGGCAAACCCCAGCACCGCCCCCACCGCGAGCGCCACCCACACATTCGGCCTCATGCACGTCCTCCGTCGGAGCGCACCTCCCGTCTCTCCGGACGGGCGCGTGCGGGCAGCACCTGCCACCGGGAGGGAGTGACACCAGGGCCGCGCCGGTTTCAGCCCGCCGTATGGGGCGCCTCGAGGTCCATCAACGCCTGCCTGCTCAGCGTGCCATGGGGGTTTGCCGACCCTGGCCGCTCACGCGTACCATCCCCTCCCCCTCCAGAGGACGCCCATGAAGGACCTCATCATCCTCGCCGCCGTCCCAGCCTTCTTCCTGCTCATCTTCGTGGAGCTGTTCATCGGCTGGCGGCGCGGGTTCAACACCTACCGCGTCAACGACTCCGTCTCCAGCCTGAGCGCCGGCATCCTGAGCCAGGCCTCCGGCGTCTTCCCCGCGGCGCTCGGCTTCGGCTTCTACACCCTTGCCTACAAGCACCTGTCGCTGTTCGCGCTCCCGAAGGACGCGTGGTGGGTCTGGGTGCTGGCGCTCGTGGGTTACGACTTCTGCTACTACTGGGCGCACCGGATGGGGCACGAGGTGAACCTGATGTGGGCCGCGCACGTGGTCCACCACTCCAGCGAGGAGTACAACCTCTCCACCGCCCTGCGGCAGACCTCCACCGGCTTCCTGTGTGGCTGGCTCTTCTACATGCCGCTCGCCATCATCGGCGTGCCGCCGTTCGTCCACGCCATCGCCGGCTCCATCAACCTGCTCTACCAGTACTGGATTCACACCAAGCAGATTGGCCGGCTCGGCTGGTTCGATCGCTGGTTCGCCTCGCCCTCCAACCACCGCGTGCACCACGGCCAGAACGACTACTGCCTGGACCGCAACTACGGCGCCATGTTCATGGTGTGGGACCGGTTGTTCGGCACCTTCGTCGATGAGCGGAAGGACGAGGAGATCGTCTACGGCATCCGCGGCGCGCTGAAGAGCTGGAACCCGGTGTGGACCAACTTCCACTTCTACCGTGACATGTGGCGTGACTGCGTGCTCGCGGACAACTGGAAGGACCGCGTGAAGGTGTGGTTCGCGCACCCGGGCTGGCGGCCGGAGGCCGCGGAGCGCAAGGCACCGAAGCCGACCTACGACATCACGCGCTTCCAGAAGTTCGACCCGCCCGCGCCGGGTCCACTCGTCTGGTACGCGTTCGGGCAGTTCGTCCTGGGCTTCCCTCTGGCCGTCCACTGCCTGTGGGTACAGTCGAAGGCCCCTCTCGCGGTCTCCGCGAGCTACTTCGGCGTGCTGGTCCTCACGCTGTGGACCGTGGGGGGCCTGATGGAGAACCGGCCGTTCTTCGTGAAGCTCGAGTTCGTGCGGCTGGCCCTGCTCGCCGTGGGAGTCGCCGTCTCCGGCAGCTGGTTCGGGGGCATCACGCTGTCGGGCGCGACGCTCGCCCTGGCGCTCGCACCGCTCGTCGCATCCGCCATGTGGCTCGTACTCGTCACGCGTCGCAGCGACGCACCTCTCGCCCCGGTGACCTGACATGGGAGAATGGACACACGCCGCTGGTGACGGACTGCTCGCCGCTGTCTCCCTCACGCTCGCCTGGCGTATGCGGCGCAACGCTGCGGCGTGCGGTGCGTGGGCGGGGCTCGGTGCGGCCGCGGCAGTCGGGACGCTGCGCTACGCCGGCCTGGAGCTGCTCGCCCCCGCGCACGGCTTCCTCTCCGATGTGGCGGGATGGGCGAGCCTGCCGCTGCTGGCGCTGCAGGGCCGCCTCCGCTGGGGGTCCGTCCTGGCCGCGCTCGGGGCGGCCGCCGTCCTGGCGGTGTCGCCGGTGCCTTCCCTGGTGCAAATCTCGGTGGGGGCGCTGGCCGTCCTGGCGCTGGTCGTCGCCTTCGCCCGCGCGGGCCGCTGGATGGGTGTGGTCGGCGCTCTCGGCTTCCCCGTGGCCGCGCTGGCCATCGGCACGCGCGGTGAGCTCGCCGGCTTCCACCGGATGGACCTCTATCACCTCACGCTGGCCGTCTCGGTCGGTCTGATGGGCCTCGCCCTCACGCAGGCGGCACCGACGGGCGACGCCGAGACCCCTTCAGGCGCAGGCGCACCTGGGGTGGATGTCCCACCCACTGCCTGAGGGACACCCTGGCTTCCAGGGCTCGCTCCGTTGCCCGCTTCTCAGCAGGCCCGCGAAGGGGCAGCATCGGCCCCATGCCGAATCCGCTGCGTCTGGCGTTGCTGGGCCTCGTGTGTCTGAGCGGCTGCAGGACGGACTGCCCCCCGGAAGGTGTGGCCGTTCCCGTCGAGCCCGCGACGCCCTTCGCGGTCACCTCCCGCAGCCTGGAGGCGCCGGACGACAACGGCCGACTCCCCGTGCTGGTGCGCTTCCGGCAGCACCCGGGAGAACGTGTGCTCGCGGCAGCCCAGGCGGACCGTGTGGGACGGCTGGGCGGGAAGGTGAAGCACCACTGGCCTCACCTGGGGTTGCTCGCCACGCGCCTGTCTCCAGCGGAGCAGGAGGCGCTGGCCCGGGACACGGACGTGCTCTCCATCGAGCCGGACCGGAAGGTGCGCGCCCTCGGCGTGCCCCAGCTGGCTTCCTGGGCCCTCTCGGCGGCCCCCGTCAGCTCGGGGAGCACCGAGGAGTACACCGCGCACCTGAAGAGCGTGCAGGCGAACCAGGTATGGGACGCCAACGACGACGGCGTCCTGGACGTGGGCGCCCCCACGGGCGGGGGCGTGAAGGTGTGCGTCATCGACAGCGGCATCGACGACCGTCACCCCGAGCTGCAGGTGGCCTACAGCGGCATTGGCAAGGACTTCGTGGACGGGGACGATGACCCGCGCGACAGGGATGCGGAGGGCAACTGGGGCGGAGGCCACGGCACCCACGTGGCGGGCGTCATCGCGGCGCAGCTCGGCTCGGGCGGCGTGGTGCGGGACGGCACCCTTCCC
>JAKEEX010000322.1 GCA_022616315.1 Myxococcaceae bacterium | reverse complement strand
GCCAACAACGCGAGCGGCATGTGCTGCGGCGTGGAGGAGAACGCGTACCACACGCTGGAGCGAGCGCGGCTCGTGCTGGCGGATGGCACCGAGGTGGACACCGGCGCTCCGGATGCGGACGCGCGGCTGGGGGGCGTGGGGAGAGAATTGCTCGCGCTGCGCCAGCGTGTGCTCGCGAGCTCTGCACTGACGGAGCGCATCCGCCGACGCTACCGGCAGAAGAACACCACTGGTTACTCGCTCAACGCGCTCGTGGACTTCGAGACACCGGCGCGCATCCTCGAGCACCTGGTGGTGGGATCGGAGGGGACGCTGGCGTTCATCGCGGAGGCCGTGCTGCGCACCGTGCCGGAGCCGCGCTTTCGCGCGACGGGGTTGCTGCTCTTTCCCTCGCTGCAGGCGGCGGGTGCCGCGGTGGATGTATTCGCCCGCTCGGGGGCTCGGGCGGTGGAGATCATGGACCGCGCGTGCCTGCGCGCCGTGGCAGGACGTCCCGGTGTGCCGCCTGGACTGAATGAGGTGCCGTCCAGTGCCGCGGCGCTGCTGGTGGAATACCAGGTGGAGACGGAGGCCGAGCTCGAGGAGGCCCACGTGGTGGCGAGCCGGACGTGTGCAGGCTTGCCTCTGCTCCTGCCCGCACGCTTCACGTCGGACGCTGCAGGGCGTGCAGCGCTATGGCAGGTGCGCAAGGGGCTCTTTCCCGCAGTCGGAGCGGCGCGTCCCACGGGCACGACCGTCATCATCGAGGACGTGGCCGTTCCCCGCGAGCGACTCGCGGAGGCCATCACAGAGCTGCGCTCCCTCTTCGACGCACATGGCTACGCAGAGGGCATCGTCTTCGGGCACGCGAGGGACGGGAATCTGCACTTCGTCGTCACCCAGTCCTTCCGCGAGGAGGCGGAGGTGCGGAGGTACGAGCGCTTCATGGCGGACGTGGTGCGGATGGTGGTGGAACGCTTCGACGGAGCGCTCAAGGCCGAGCACGGGACGGGGCGAAACATGGCGCCCTTCGTGGAGACCGAGTGGGGCGCGGAGGCCTACGCGGTGATGCGCGAGGTGAAGGCCCTGCTGGACCCCGACGGAGTGCTGAACCCCGGCGTCATCCTGAACGACGACCCGAAGGCGCACCTCCGGCACCTCAAGCGCTGGCCCACCGTGGAGGAGGAGGTGGACCGCTGCATCGAGTGCGGATTCTGCGAGTCGGTCTGTCCCACGCGTGACTCCACCACCACGCCGCGCCAGCGCATCGTCGTGCGGCGGGAGCTGGCGAGGCTCCGGGAGGAAGGGGGCAATGCCGCGCTGCGGGCCACGCTCGAGGCAGCGTATGCATGGCAGGCCGTGGACTCGTGCGCCACGGATGGGATGTGTGCCACCGCGTGCCCTGTGGACATCGACACCGGTGCGCTGATGAAGCGGTTGCGTGCGGAGCGGCATGGGCGGTTGTCACGGGCCATAGCCGTGTGGGTCGCGCGGCACTTCGACTGGATGGAAAGATTGATGCGCGCCCTGCTTCAGCTGGGGCACGCGGCGGAGGCGATGGTCGGCCCACGAGTGCTGGGAGCACTCACGGGCCTGGTGGGACCACGGTGGAGCAGCGCGATTCCGCACCCGGCGCCGCGCCGGCTGGCTGCAGGGGTCCCGGAGGCGGAAGCAGACGTCGTGTACTTCCCCTCGTGCGCCACGCGCCTTCTCGGAAAGCCGCGTGGGGCGGAGGCTCCGCTGCCGGAGGTTCTCCTGGAGCTGGGGCGCCGTGCTGGAGTCCGCATCACCGTGCCGAGGCCAGTAATGGGG